>CALDHF010000133.1 GCA_937941595.1 uncultured Acaryochloris sp.
ATCCATCCCGAACTCGGTTGTGAAACGCTGTAGCGGCGAAAATACTTGGGGGGTAGCCTCCTGGGAAAATAGCTCGGTGCCAGGTTAATATTTAGAGAGGATCTTCTTGTATAGGAAGGTCCTCTCTTTTGCTTTATATATTAAAAGCCTGAGCTTGGGTGCCCATAAGAGGGTGAAATGTATTCTGAGTCATACCTGTTGGCAAGATTTCTTGGTTTTTTGCTTGAGCTAAGTTCTACAAACCGTCTTTGGCAGAGATTGGACTAAATCTGTTACAAGGGTCAAGAGATGAGCGGATATTGCTCATTCAACTTCTATCAACCCTCTCTGTGTGCCCATGGATTTTTTGTCTAATACTGTAGTGCTGTCGAGGCTGCAGTTTGCCTTGACAGCTATTTTTCATATGCTTTGGCCTGTGTTATCTACGGGCATGGCCATTTATTTAGTCGTGATTGAAGGGCTATGGCTGAAGACGAAAAATCGAGATTATTACCTTCACGCTCGGTTTTGGGCCAAGCTGTATGTCTTGAACTTTGGTATTGGTGTCGCTTCTGGTTTGCCGATGGAATTTCAGTTTGGCACTAACTGGGCGCCTTTTTCTGAGGCTGTAGGCGATTTCTTTGGCAGTATTTTGGGATTTGAAGGGGCGATGGCTTTTATGTTGGAAGCCGGATTTTTGGGAATTATGATGTTCGGCTGGGACCGGGTGCCCCCCCTAATGCACTGGTTCGCTACGATTATGGTGGCTTTTGGGGCTAATCTGTCCACGTTTTGGATTCTGACAGCTAATTCCTGGCTACAAACGCCCACTGGCGGCGATTTTATTGAAGGTAAGTTCATCGTTAAGGACTATTTTGAGGCGATTCTGAATCCCTTTATGCTAAATAGTTTTTTGCATATGTTTTTCGCCACGTTGGAAACATCTCTGTTTGTGATTGGTGGGATAAGTGCCTGGTATATTCTCAACCGCCGTCACTCTGAATTTTTTGGGCGATCCCTAAAAGTGGTCCTGGCCGTTGCCATTATTGTCACTCCCCTGCAAATTTTTGTTGGTCACTTGAGTGCTGAGCAGGTTTATGAGTATCAGCCTGCCAAATTAGCAGCCATGGAAGCCCAATGGGAAACGCTTCCAGCCGGGACGTCGCCAGCATGGAGCTTGATGGCTCTTCCAAATGATCGGGCTAACCAGAATGACTGGGAGATTAAAGTGCCTGGTGCCCTTAGCTATATTTTGGAGCTGAAACCTACGCTAACGGAGCCTGTCAAAGGCTTAAAGGAATGGGAACCGGAGGATCGGCCTCATATGGTAGGGCTGATCTACTATTCTTTTCGGATTATGAGTGGCATTGGCATTTTCTTGGCTGGGCTGATGGGGTTTAGTGTCTGGCGATGGCTGCGGGGCAAACTGTCGGCTGAGACAATTGCTGAGCAGAAACTGATGTTATGGGGCTGGTTATTGGCTGCTCCATTGGGATATGTGGCGGTGGAATGTGGTTGGATTGTCCGGTGTGTGGGGCGGCAACCCTGGACGGTGTATGGTGAATTGCGCACTGCCGATATGGCTACCCCTTTGCCAGCCCCAGAGGTGTTAGCTTCTCTGATTACGTTTGCGGGGATTTATAGTCTGTTATTGTTCGGAGCGCTATATTTTGGCAGTCGAATTATTCGCAAAGGACCCAACTTAGACTTGCCTTTACCCCAGTGGGGGAAGGGTGATTTCTCGGAACCCATGCAGCATCAACCGGATCAGCGTCCTGTAGAAACCCAGCAGTAGAGGCCATTGTCATGGAAGCGTTAGAGCATTTTTTGCCGCAGGTTTGGTTTGTAATTCTGGGACTGTTCCTGTTTTTGTATGTGACCCTAGATGGCTTTGATTTGGGAGTGGGCATTCTGTCTTTGACGTCTTCTGATGAAGAAAGCCGCAGTCTGTTGATGACCAGTCTGGGGAATGTTTGGGATGCTAATGAAACCTGGCTAGTGTTAGTGGGAGGGACATTGTTTGGAGCTTTCCCACTAGCCTATGCAACCGTGTTACATGCCCTCTATATCCCTGTAAGTGTGATGGTGGGGGGATTGATTTTGCGGGCTATTGCCTTTGAGTTTCGAGAAAATTCAATTCGCAGTAAACGCATCTGGAATTTTGCCTTTGGGGCTGGCAGTTTTTTGGCGGCTTTGGGCCAAGGATTTGCGGTTGGTACGGTGTTTGAAGGTATCGCTGTGGATGCAGCGGGACATTTTGTAGGGGGCATGTGGGATTGGTTGAGTTGGAAGTCTTGCCTGGTTGCCCTCACCCTGATTCAAGGCTATGTCCTGATTGGATCGACCTATTTGGTGATGAAAACTACGGGGGCTTTACAAAAAACTCACTACCAAACTGCTAAATTAGCCGCAGCGACTACGTTTCTGGGGGCGGTGTTTATTACGGTCAGTACACCCGTTTTTTATCAACAGATTGGCGATCGCATCTTTGATCCACCCTTGTTCTACTTTTTCGTTGCCATCCCGCTCTTAGGAACACTGTTTGTAGGTCTACTGCTCCGTAGCCTTTATCAGGAAAAAGAACGGACCCCTCTAGTTTGGACCGTCCTAATTTTCCTGCTTTCTTTTCTGGGATTAGGGCTGATTATCTTCCCCTACATCATTCCGCCTGAAATCACTATCTATCAGGCTGCGGCTTCTCCTAGTGCCCTCGTTTTTATGATCATCTTTATCGGCTTTTTAATCCCGATTATGTTGTTCTACAACATCTATAACTATGTGGTGTTTCGGGGCAAGATCACTCAAGTCCATGAAGGGGATTGAAGGGTGAAGCCATCTTACATCGTACGAATCGCCTTTACCATCCAAGCGTCAATAGAACGTCTTATCCCTTGAATTCATACCTATTATTTCTCATACCTATTAAAGATATTTAGGTGTACGCAGTCAGATTGAACCTCTCCTCCCCTCGGGTAGTCTATGCTAACTGTGGATCAACTCTATACAATCGGTAGCGTCGTGACGATCATAGGGACCAGAAATGTTACCCTACCTCTGGGAGAGCAGGACTGTGACAATTATTATTCACTGGTTTTTGGAAAGGCAAGAACTCTATAGAAGGCTTGACTGACGCAGTAAGTGAGTCTTGCTTTTCAGCTCGGTCAGTTTCGGATAAAAGTGTTCCCTCACCCTTAATGAGTTTTTTTAGAAAAAATAGGGAATACTTGTTCCTAGCAATAAATTTAGCCTGAGGCAAGATGGCATTATTTATTCACCGATTACCCCCTTGGGGAATCAGCCAAAAATTACCTTTCTGAAGGAGAGAACCGCATCGCAGCTATGACTGAAATCTGGGGGGCAGTGATGATGGACAGAAGTGTGCATGCGCACTAGACAATCACATTTTGATTTCCTAGAAAAACTGACACCCCTAGCACTCTTGCGTAGGCGGGTGCGGAATGTTGTGCTGCCCATGCAATGTCTCTTCGTGATCGGGGTGAGTACCCCTGCAATCGCAACCGATAACGTCCTTGTCATCCATTCCTATCATGCCGAGCTATCCTGGACCCAACAGGAAAAAGAGGGGATTGACCAAGGGTTTCAAAAGAGCGATCGTGCTGTTAAGGTCTTCCACGAATATTTAGACCTGAAACGCTACCCAGACGCACCCCATCAAAATAGTTTTCTAGACTATCTCCGCCAAAAGTATCAGAACACTCACATTGATATCTTGATGGTCAGCGATGATCCGGGCCTCAATATTGTGCTCAAATATCGTGAGACTTTTCTACCTAAAGTGCCCCTTGTCTATCTTGGGATTAACCATATTCGTGACTCTTTACTCAAAACGCCAGGGATAACCGGAGTATTTGAAACTCATAGTACTGAAGAAACTATCCTAGAAGCTGTTCGCCAAAACAACTCCGACGGTATTATCCTGATCGGAGACTCCACCGCTACAGGTAAAGCCAATCGCAAGAACATAGCAAACCTCATCAATCATCCCCAGGCGCCC
>CALDHF010000134.1 GCA_937941595.1 uncultured Acaryochloris sp.
GGACCGAGTGTGATTCGTACGGCATCTGCCAGAGAATTCACTCCGCGTTCTAGGGCGCGACGGGATTCTTCATCAAATACTACATGTTTGGCCATTACAAGCGTCCTCTCGTTTGCGCGTTCTCTGTGAATTACACACAACGTTTCGTGTTTTTCAGCAAACTAGCACTCTAATCGTGAGAGTGCTAAATCTGAGCTAGTTCATTGTAGCCCCAAGATCCGAACTAAAATATCGGGTCAATGTCCAGATAACCGAACTCTTTTGGATGGGGATTTTTCTCCAGTAGTCAAGGAAGAATTAGATGGCGATGATTCTAGAGAATATAAAGGATGAGAAATAAAATCACCCAAATTACATCGACAAAGTGCCAGTAGACCTCAGTGGCTTCAATGCCAAAGTGACTGGTCTCCGAATAATGTCCGGGTTGGCGTGATCGCCACAATACTGTCGACATCAGGAGTAAGCCCACAAAAACATGCAGCCCATGGAATCCTGTGAGGATATAAAAGGTACTGGCAAATAAATTAGTGGTGAGACCGAACCCTAGATGTTGGTATTCATAGACCTGACCCGCTAGAAATGTAGCTCCCATCAGAATCGTGATGCCGAACCATAGGCGGGCCGCTTTGACATCGCCGTTGTGTTTGATGGCAGTGTCTGCCCGATGAATCACGAAGCTACTGGACAGCAGAATGATGGTGTTGATTCCGGGCAATACGAGTTCTAGCTCTTCTGTACCTTCGGGGGGCCAGTCGGGGGTAACCACCCGAAAGGCAAAATAAGCCACGAACAGTCCCAGGAACAGCATGCTTTCCGAAACTAGGAAAACAATAAACCCAAACAGCCGCAAATCAGGATGTTCACTATGATGTTCGGTTGCCGCGTTTGTGGTAGCTGCATAAGCAATATCAGTTTGGTTTTGATCTGCAGTAGAACCTTGCATAGCTGTCCTATCTCAATTACATGTTCAAATTCAGAGTGTTGAGCTTATTCAGCCCCTTCAACTGCCAAGGCCGGAGGTGCCAGGGTGGAGGCCACAACCTCAAGGGCTTTTGGCGTTCCGTAATCATAGGGACCAATGACCAACACAGGATCTTCATCAAAGTTCTCTACGGGGGGAGGAGAGGGGACGGTCCATTCCAGGGTGAGTCCCTTCCAAGGATTGCTATTGGCTTTGGCACCCGCGATCCAGCTCCAAACAGCATTAACCACGAAGGGAATGGTTGAAACTGCCAAAATATAGGAGCCAATCGTACATATCAAGTTAATAGTGGCAAATTTGGGATCATACTCTGCAATCCGCCGATTCATTCCTTGCAAACCCAAGATATGCATGGGTAAAAAGCACATGTTGAAGCCGACAAAGGTCAAGGTAAAGTGGACTTTGCCCCACCATTCATTGAGCATGCGTCCCGTCATTTTGGGGAACCAATGGTAGAGACCTGCATAGATTCCAAACACGCTGCCGCCAAAGAGAACATAGTGTAGGTGGGCGACAATAAAATAGGTATCGTGAACATGGATGTCAAAGGGGACTGAGGCCACCATCACCCCACTGAGGCCACCGACGACAAACATGGAGACAAAGGCCATTCCAAACAGCATGGCGCTGCAGAGATTGAGCTTGCCGCCCCAAACCGTGGCTACCCAGCTAAACACTTTAATGCCCGTGGGGACAGCAATGATCATGGTGGCAATCATAAAAAACATCCGCAGCCAATCGGGAGTGCCACTGGTAAACATATGGTGTGCCCAGACAATCAACCCCAAAAAGCTAATGGCAATACTGGAATAGGCAATGGCCTGATAGCCAAAAATGGGTTTACGGGCATGCACAGGCAAAATCTCAGAAATTAAGCCAAATGCGGGCAAAATCATAATGTAGACCGCCGGGTGGGAGTAAAACCAGAACATATGCTGGTAAACAATGGGATCCCCACCTCCAGTTGGATTAAAAAAGGCAGTCCCCACCAATAGATCAAACCCCAATAAAACCATGGCTCCCGTCAATACAGGTGTTGCAATCAATTGCAGAGCCGAAGTCGCGAGCATGGCCCAACAAAATAGGGGCATGTCGTTCAAGGTCATGCTGGGAATACGCATCTTGAGAATCGTCACCAAGAAGTTGAGGCCTGCCATAATCGACGAGGTTCCTAGCAGGATCACTCCCAGAATCCAAATTGCTTCTCCGGCTTTGTTCGTGATTAAACTCAGTGGGGGGTAGGATGTCCAACCGGCACTGGCGGGTCCCACAAAGAAACTGAGGAGAAACATGACTCCTGTGGGTGGGATGATCCAGAATGCGATCGCATTCAGTTTCGGAAACGCCATATCCCGCGCCCCGATCATCAGCGGTACTAAGAAATTGCCAAATCCCCCCGTTAAACAGGGAATGATCCACAAAAAGATCATGATTGTGGCATGCATTGTGAACAGTTCGTTGTAGGTCTCCCGGGGCACAAAATCAGAAGCAGGAGTTGCTAACTCAGTGCGAACCAGTTCAGCGAGTAGCCCACCAATGAGATAAAAAACAAAGCTAGTGACCAGGTACTGAATACCAATGACTTTGTGGTCAGTGCTAAAGCTAAAGTATTCACGCCAGGGGGTCACCTCTACGTCTTCTAGGTGGGGTGCTTGCGCTTGCGTCATAAATCAATCCTTAATCCCGTGGTGATCACAGTAACGTAGTTTTTTTGAAAAAAGCAGCTATTTCATGCCTCTTCACATGGTTCTGATGTTTAATTAGCTGTAGCCTGAGCCAGATGCGGATGAAGTGTTGAGAGGGTATGGTCATGCAAGTGATCCGGCATACCCATCATCGCGGCATGCTGTTCTAGCGTTGGGGGTGGGTCTTGCATGTGGGCAATTGCTTCTGAATCAGCGTTAGCGACGATTTGACTATCAACCCAAGCTTTGTAATCAACCTGAGAATGAACAATGGAGCGAGTCTTCATGGCTCCGTGGTAGGCACCACATAATTCTGCACAGATAACGGGATAGGTGCCTTCTACCGTCGGCTGAAAATTCAAATGAGTCACTTGACCCGGAACGGCATCTTGCTTCAAGCGAAATTCCGGCACCCAAAATGCATGAATCACATCTCTAGCAGAGATATTTAGGGTAACGGGTCGATTCACCGGTAAGTGCAATTCACCGGAAATAATGCCCGTGTCAGGGTAGGTGAAGAGCCAGGCATACTGCAAACCATCTACATTCACCACTAGCGGTTCAACGATATCTGTCGCCACAGCTGGGCTTGTAGAAGAATTAGGTGCATTACCCTGATCCGCAATCAAAATTGAATTGCCCCCTATTGAGGAGGTAGAGATGCTCTCGCCCGTAGCCACCATTTCCATCTCTTCGTGCTTGTGAGCCATATGGTTGGCTCCCATCGTACCGACGCTATCAATACTTTGATAAACATCAAAACTGTAGATTCCTAGCCATAAAACCAGGGCAGCGGGAATAGCCGTCCACACAATCTCTAAAGAAACATTGCCATGAACAGGGGCAGCATCCGTCTGATCATCAGCCCGGCGGCGAAAGGCAAAAAATGAGTACAGCAGCGCTCCCTGAACCAACAGAAACAACCCGGTGGCAATCGCCATCATGGCCGCAAACAAGGTATCAATCTCAACCGCTTCAGCAGCAGCTGCCGTCGGAAGGAGTAAGCCGTTATTTTGACCCACCCATAGACTAGCCAGGGTTATTAAAATCCCAACAATTAAGGTGAGGATAGCAGTTGGAACTTTCACAGTGGGTTACCTGTAATCACAGTGCGGATGCCAAAAAGGCGAGGAGAAATTTGAGGAATGACGTTTGGAATATTCATCCAGAACACGTAGGTGTACTTACTAAGGTAAACCAGCTCACCCTATAAGGGTGGGGCTGCTTACAACAGTTTAGGATTTTCTTTGGGATCCAAATCGATCAGTAGCCATTACCATCTTGTCAGGTGAGTTTGGGTTTGGTGTCTATCGAACCTTAAAGTTTCCTTACAAAAATCTATATCTTTCTACCCTTCCGGAGAACCCTTAAAAAAAAGTAATATCTAAGCTGCCAGAAAAGACTCAGCAAGGCTTTGACAGCCAAAGGTTTCAGGTAAATGTTGGTCTCAGAAAACAACAATTACAGTAGAGAGGCTATGACCTTGTCTTGATCGATTACCCTTGAGGAAGTTGTCATAACTTTATAAATAGAGAAGTGTCTACCCTCCTATCTATGTATTTGTTTGCAGATTCATGACTGAGACTTCACTGAATACTTCTATCCACTCCAAAACGTCAGATGATTGGGTGCCTTCCCATGTCCTCAGTCGTTTATTTTTCGGCATGGCTGTTCTGACCCTTTTCTTAATGGCCCTTGGCAGTGCTACACGGGTTATGAACGCGGGTCTATCCTGTCCCGATTGGCCTTTATGCTATGGAGAATTAGTTCCTCGGCAACAGATGAATATTCAGGTTTTCCTAGAGTGGTTTCATCGTCTCATTGCCTCCTCTTTGGGACTATTTATGATCCTGTTAACTGCTTTAACGTGGTGGTGGCGGTCTCACTTGACTAAATGGATACCGATTGCAACGACGTTATGCCTAGGCTTGATTATGTTTCAAGGCATTTTAGGGGGCCTAACCGTTACCCAGTTACTGCGTTTTGACATTGTTACTGCCCACCTCGCAACAGGATTGCTATTTTTTAGTAGCATGTTAGCCCTAGGCAGTAGTTTGATGCCCTATCAAGGCACAGGAGTGGTAGATCGCTTACCTTGGTTGAGTTCAGTCGCCAGTGGGTTAGTCTATTTGCAATGTATTTTGGGGGGCTTAGTGGCATCCCAATGGTCTGCTCACCAATGTTTGGCAGATGCTCAAAATTGTCGGGTAATGTACAACCATTTTGTAGGCGTTATCCCCCCAACCTTAACGGTTCTAACCCTAGTGGTTCTGGCATGGCGCACACCTGCATTGCATCCCCGCTTACGGTTTTTAGGACAAATGGCTACGGGTTTGTTAGCTTTACAATGCCTAGTGGGACTTTCAACCCTGCGTTTACATCTTCAGGTCGTGGGCCTCACCATTGCCCATGAAGCCATCGGAGCAAGTTTGCTAGGGACACTCGTTGTCTTTAGCGTCATTTCGATTCGAGATCGGCATCAAGCCGAATATGTCCAGGCTATCCGAACTGTTCCTAATACAATGGCCACATCTCTAGAGCCTTCTTGAAAAAAACTATTTCCCAGCTTGCGTTAGCCCTCACACCGTTGCTGACGTCATAGCATTTATGATTCCATCGCTCTACGTTGAAACTTATTCAGAGGCTTAGAATATGCAAAAAACCATATGGGCTGAGGCTCCTTGGCTTCACGATGGTTTTGCTCAAACCTGTATAGATTATTATCAACTCACCAAACCCCGCTTGATTCTTTTATTCTTAGTCACTACAGCGGCATCTATGTGGGTTGCTGCTTCTGGACAAGTCGGGGGACTTTTATTTTTAACGACGATGTTTGCAGGGGCATGTGCTGCAGGGTCTGCCAACACCATTAACTGTATTTATGATCGCGACATCGATTACATCATGGAGCGAACCCGGCATCGGCCCTTACCCTCAGGACGTGTGCAAGTCTGGCAAGCAGGGGTATTTGCAGGGATGTTGGCGATCACATCCTTTACATTGCTAGCAGTAGTCGCTAATATCCTCAGTGCCTGCTTAGCGATGGCTGGTATCGCTGTGTATATTGGCGTCTATACCTATTGGCTGAAGCGTTCTTCTACTCAGAATATTGTGATTGGGGGGGCAGCAGGTGCAATCCCTCCATTAGTTGGTTGGGCTGCTGTTACAGGAGAATTAAGTTGGGCTGCTTGGGTCTTGTTCGCCATCATTTTCGTATGGACTCCCCCTCATTTCTGGCCTTTAGCCATGATGATTGAAGAAGACTATGCCAAAGTCGGGGTGCCCATGTTGCCTGTAGTCAATGGTGCAGCGACCACAGCCAACCAAATATTTATCTACACCTTGTTCTTGTTGCCTGTCACACTGCTTTTGGTCTATCCCTTGCAGGTATCAGGTGGCTTATATGGTGTGATGGCTGTGGTTCTATGGGTGCAGTTTATCCGTAAAGCGTGGCAACTCACCCAAACCCCTGAAGACAAACAAATGGCTCGATCAGTGTTCAAGTTTTCAATTTCATACATGATGCTGTTGTGTGCAGGTATGGGAGTGGATAGCTTGCCCTGGACCCATCAAATTTGGCAACACTCTAGTCAGACGCTGCAAGTCTGGTTTCTGAGCTTAGGGTAAAAAAAGATAACCGCTTGGGTCTAGTAATCTAGACCCAGATGGAAAGGCGATTGAATTTTGGTCAATCTTTTTGGCTGATATAAATTTCTGTTAAATACTAGATATAAAGCTATGAATACAAAGAATTCCAGAGACTATTGAAACAAATCTCTGGAATTCTGTAGATAAAGGTCAAATATCTATATAGGTGCTGTTTTGCTTGTGATTTAGAAACAAATATGTTTCTCTTTTCTGCAAAAAAACATCGTAGTGCAGTAGATTTATCGGAATTCATGCAGTCGCGTCGTAGACACAGTAATAAAATAGAGAGAACTGCCTGTTGAGATTTGTGATTATATGGCTCCTGCTGTTCTCATCCAAAACCTAAAAAAATCCTATGGAAAGGTTGAAGCAGTTAAAGATGTCTCCTTTCAAATTCAACCAGGAGAGATTTTTGGCTTGTTAGGTCCTAATGGGGCCGGAAAAACGACAACCTTGCGCTGTTTATGTAGTTTGGCTACTCCGGATTCTGGCACCATTGACGTCAGCGGTGTTTCAGTTCGGGAACATCCACGAGCCGCTCGCCAACTGTTAGGTTATATTGCCCAAGAAGTTGCCCTAGACAAAGTGCTAACAGGGCGTGAACTATTGCAGCTGCAAGCTGCTCTCTACCACCTACCTGCGAAAACCATCGCCAATCGCATCCACAAGGTCTTAACTCTTTTAGATTTACAGAGTTGGGCCGATAC
>CALDHF010000135.1 GCA_937941595.1 uncultured Acaryochloris sp.
CGAAGGCAAAGTCGAAGCCGTCAACGTCCAGTTTGATGTCTGGAAAACCCTGTGGACCCGTACCCTCAATTTAGATGTCACCTTGGTTGATGCTGAGGTCTATCTAGACCAAACGTCTGATGGAGAGTGGATCTCGACCACCCTGACCCAAGATGATGATGACGAAGGGCTGCTCAAGATTCAGTTGGACTCCTTAAGCTTGGACGGGGGGACAGCCGTCATTGATCCGATGGGGGCGGAGGCCCGCACCATCAGCGATTTAAAAGGAAGCTTGGCTTTCCATGATGATAATGAACGCTTGCAAGTCGAAGGCAACGGCACTTTAGACTCTGGCGGTAAGGCCCGAATCCAAGGGCAATGGTTGCAGCCTAGTCAATCCCTCAACCTAGAGGTTAAGGCTAAGCAGGTTCAGATTACGCCTTTGATGGGGTTTCTGCCCGCCGATCTCCCGGTGCAAATTCGCTCTGGGGAAGTGGAGGGGGATTTTAAACTCAAATACCAGCCTCAAAAACCGCTCCAACTGGCTGGGGTGACGGATGTAAAAAATGCAGATATCCGCATTCCTGAACAGAATATTTGGGTCAAGGCCAAGGAATTCCAGGGAGATTTGGAGATTGACTATACCCCAAATCAACTCCCTAAGGTGGATGGAACGGCCCAGTTTCGCTCAGCCGATCTGTATGTCCCGGAAAAGCTGCTGTTTCAAAATGGGCGATCGCGACGTCAGCAGCTCCGCCGCACCAATGGCACTCTCGAATTTCGCAAAGATCGAGAACGCATGCAGTTTGAGGCTCGTGGCAATATCGCCAGTGGAGGGCGGCTGCGCACCAAAGGGGAAACGACTTTAGATTTGGGCAAGATCAAGGTCTTGGTGCTAGCCCAAAACGTGTCAGCCCCTCTTTTTGATCGAGCCTTTCAACTGCCGATTGCGGTCCGCTCTGGTCGGGTTGATGCGAATGTCACTCTACTCTTAGACCAAGCCAAACGACCGAGTATGCGGGGCACAGCCCGCATGAAAGATATTGATGCTCAGATTATTGGCCTGCCCAAATCTTTTTATGATGCCAATGGCTATATACGGTTAAGGGGATTAACGGCCTCCCTAGAAGGGGTGACGGCTCGCTACGACCAAGTTCCTTTATCTGCGAAGGGAACGATTGATGTTGATCGGGGGTATAACCTAACGGCTCGTATTCCTGGTCTGGACGTGAATGCGGCCCTGGCGACCCTAGAGGTTCCGGCGTTGCCCGTGCCGATTGCTGGACAGGTGAGTGTGCCCGATATTCGGATTACGGGGGCGGTTGATCGCCCTTTTATTGCTGGGGAAGTAGTGATGGCTCCGGGTGCCCAGATCGATCGGGTGCCGTTCCAGACGGTTAATGCTCAGTTTACGTTGGATAATCCCACCCTTAAGGTCACTAAAATTCTGGCTGTCCCTCAGGCGGGTGGAGAGATTACGGGCACAGCGCGCTATAACCTGGTGCCGGGGGCCAACTTAGTTGCAGATGTTGATGCTGTTGGGGTGCCTGGGGATGAAATTGCCGCGTTATATGAGGCTGCCCCTGGGATTGAAATTGGCCCCATTAACGCCCAAACCCAGGTACGGGGACAGCCCGAGGATTTGCGTACCCAAATTTCTTTTCAAGCCCCCAAGGCAACCTATCCCACTACGGGTGGATTACGGCTGCGGAAAGGAATCACGACTCTAGAAAATATTGTGGCTCAAGTGGCTGGAGGGACTGCCCGCATTGATGGTCAGTTTGATCAGAAGGATCTGCAGGCTAATGTCAAGTTAGCTGGCATTGGCCTGTCTGACTTTTCTCCCGATTTAAAGGGGGCATTGAATGGCACAGTCGCCTTGAATGGACCCATTACTGCATTGAGTGCCGAGACCCTCCGAGCCCAAGGCCAAGTTAATTTCTCCCAGGGATTATCTCTGATTGAGCAGCCTCTGGATGCTCGATTTCGCTGGACTGGTCGTCAGATTGTGGTGCAGTCGGCGACGGCTCAGGGGTTCCGTGCTAACGGGACAATTGATGCCGATTTACAAACGCCTCAAGGTCCTCAAATTACGGCCTTGAATCTCAATATTAAGGCAGATGATTATGATTTGCGTACCTTAGCCGCTTTGGGGCCAACGGCGATTCCTCTGACTGGGCAGGCGGATCTCGCGGGCCGATTAACCGGAACGCCTGAGGCTCCCAATTTAGCGGCAACGTTGAAGTTGGAAGATTTGGCAGTGTCTCAGTTTCGGTTTGAGCCAGTGATGACAGGTAACTTGGCTTTTGGTCAAGGGGTAGAGATGCGAGTGGGGGGGGAGCGCGATCGCATCAACGTATCCCTCAATTCCCAATTCCTACCTAATTCATTTCTAATCCGTCGCGATCAGGCCATTGCCAAAGGCACGACGCAAGGAGACTTGCTGGCAGTCGATGTACAGCAGTTCCCGCTGCAGGCTTTTAATCTGAATCCTATTCCTAACTCAAGATTGGGACCCGTTGCTGGACTCGCTTCAGCCCAATTGCAAGCCAATTTAAAGCAACAAACCTTAGTGGGTAGCTTTGCCATTGATCAGCCTGCTCTGAAGCAAATTAAGGCTAATCGTCTTACCGGGGACATCCGTTATCGAGAGGGGGTTGCGAGTCTGAGCCAAGCCAAACTGCTCAAAGATAAAAGTCAATACTTACTAGATGCCGAGTTTGTGCCTGGAGACAACCCAAAGTACTCTGGCAAACTCGCTGTTGTGCAAGGCAATATTGCTGATGTGGCAACTATTGCCCAAGCAGTAGACTTTTCAGGCACATCCTCGCCCGCAACCTATGGGACTGCCGCAGATTTGCAAACGATTCCCGTTAGCGTCAATGGCCCCTTATTGACTCAGCTACGCCGATTTTCAGAACTTCGGCAGTTGGCCATTCTGAAAGAGAACGAGAAAAATCAAAGTTTATTGGCGTTGGACGGTCTCAGTGGTGAATTTGGGGGGAAAATAGCGTTTGCTGGCTCGGTAAACGCCGGGGTGAATGCCGACTTTGATCTGCGAGGTCAAGACTTTAGACTGGGTGTATATGGCATTGATCAGCTGATCGTCAATGGTGAGCTGAAAGAAGGTTTGTTGACTTTAGAACCCCTGCGAATTCAAAAGGGCGAGAGTCTACTAGCATTTCAGGGACAGTTGGGGAGTGCGTCCCAAACGGGAACCCTGCAACTCCAGAATATTTCCCTCGAACCCTTAAATCCTCTCCTAGATTTGCCTGTTAAGGTAGTTGGTAAACTCAACGGCCAGGTGGATATTGCGGGTAATTTGGACAACCCCCAATTCGCAGGCGAGTTTGACTTAGTGGACGGCCGGCTAGATGATACCGTCATCAACAGTGCGCGGGCTACCCTCAATTATCAACAGGCTATCCTCAGCGTTGACAGTCAAGCTCGCATTAATTCCCAACCGCTCTCTATCAAAGGTGAGGTGCCCTATGCGCCCATCTTTTCCTCCGTCACGCCAGCCACTGATCAACTCTCACTCACCGCTAGCATCCAAGATGACGGCCTGTCTTTACTGAGCTTGTTCACTGATCAGGTAGCTTGGCAAGGGGGCAAGGGAGCAGTCAAGGTGGGTGTGACTGGCACCCTCGACCAGCCCATCGTGGATGGAACTGTGCGTTTCGACCAGGCTCGACTTCAAGCTGCGGCCCTGGATCAGCCTCTGACCAATCTCACTGGCACGATTGAATTTGATCGCAATTTAGTGACGATTCCGCGCTTAACGGCCAAGATTGATCAAGGTAAACTAGCCGTTACAGGTACCCTACCTGTTTTCCAGCCATCGACTTCCCAGTCCCTGGCTGTTACTCTCCAAGATCTGGACCTGAAAGTTCAAGAGCTGTATGAAGGGGGGGTCAATGGTGCCATCAATATTGCTGGGAGTGCCCTGCAGCCTCGAGTGGCCGGTAAACTTCAACTCAGTGATGGCAAGGTGAAGTTGGCTAAATCGGATGCGTCACCCCAGTTAGAGGAGGGCACTGGTGACCCGGCGATATCTGCAGCGGCATCTGGTAACCCTATCCAATTTATGAATCTGGCGGTTCAAATTGGAGAAAATGTCAAAATTTCTCAACCCCCTGTGCTTAGCTTTATCGCCACCGGTGGCTTAACCGTCAATGGGTCTGTGGATGACCCCATCGTCGATGGTTTGGTTCGATTTCGTAAGGGATCGATTAACTTAGTAACGACCTTATTTAGTGTGGATGGCCGCCGAGAAAATTATGCCAAATTTGATTCCCGCTATGGTCTTGATCCTTACCTAAATATTGGCATGCGCACCACTGTCACGGAGGGGATACAAGCCAGTACGACGGATCTGAACGAGTTTGCAGAATTACCCTCTAGTGCGATTGGCACGGTACAGTCGGTGAAAGTCAAGGCTACGGTTGACGGTCGGGTTAGTCAACTCGTCAAGGATTTTGGCAAAGTTGTCACCCTCAGTAGTCGTCCCAGTCGTTCCAATGGGAAGATTATCGCTCTGTTGGGTGGAGGGATAGACAAATCCTTACAGGATGGTCAGGCGACCCAAGCGATTGCCAATATTGGTAGTTCTGCTGCGTTCTCTACGGTGCAGCAATCTTTGAATGACGCCCTTGGAAATCGGGCTAGCTTCCGCGCTTTTCCGGTCTTGCTCCCCAATCAGAATGAAAACCAAAGTTCCGTGCTGGCCTTTGGGGTCGAACTGGGGTACGACATCACCGATCGGTTTTCAGCCTCGGTCTTGCAAATTCTAACGGGAGTTGATGAACCCACCTTATTTAATTTGAGTTACGAGATTAACAATCAAATGAGAGCTAGAAGTTCTGTGAGTAGTGATGGAGAGGCTGTTGGTGTTTTAGAATACCGAATCCGATTCTGAGGTCTAGACCCCTGTCAATCTGCTCCGATATCTATTCATTGCTAGGATGATTGCTAAAAAATTCTCCCTCCCTGTTTTTCGCGGATCACAAGTAAAACGACGGCGGAGAGGTCGCTGGTTAGGGTTAGTGTGTTGGGTAGCCTGTTTGATTATGATGGGCCATCCTGGAACGATCCCTGCTGTGGCTCAAACCCCTGAAACAGCCCCCATTGAAGTCGATGGAATTACTCTGTTTCAAGTGAGTTCTTCCGAAGAGTTCCCTGCTGAACAACGGGCGGCAGCGGTTAATAAAAGACTTGAAGACGTTATTAAGGCGGCGGCGACGGCGACGGTCACAACTGATACTTCCCAGGGACTTCCAGTTCTGAAAGTTGATACAGGGACTGATCAAGAAGATCTTTACTTACTGACCGTTAACCGTCGGGATGCCCTGGGCCGTCCACCCCAAGCCACTGCTGTTGGGTGGCAAAATAAACTTCAAAAAGCTATCAATCGTGGCAAAGCAGAGCGAGCCAATATTTGGCGGTTGGTGCTGATCTCAGCAGCATGCCTGCTGTTAGCTGTTGCTTTGCACGGAGCGCTGACATGGTTTTGGCGAAAGCGGTTACCCAAATTACTCCCCCCGGCTACGGTTGACCCAACGACAGGGCAACAGCCCCAAAGTTTGCAGTTTCTTCTAAAAGTTATTCTTTTTCTGTTACGGACCGCGCTGTGGTTAACGGCGATCAGCTATATCGGTGGTTTACTGCCTTGGACTCGGATCTGGCTAAACCGTCTGCTGACTGCGTTGCGACAAACGTTTGCAACCCAGTTTATTCCAGCAGGGGATAATTCCTATTCGGTGTTGGATGTTGCTCTGTTGCTGATTTTGTTGGCTGGGGTGATGAATCTAGCCAAAACGGTTCAGCATCTTCTGCGGACCAGAGTGTTGAGAGCGACGGGACTCAATCGAGGTGCTCAGGAGGCCGTCGCTTTTGTAGCCAATTATGTGTTGTTGTTTATCGGGACGTTAGTACTTCTGCAGTTATGGGGGTTTGACCTTAGTTCTCTGACTGTATTTGCTAGTGTTTTGGGGGTAGGTGTTGGTTTAGGATTGCAAGGGTTTGCCAAAAACTTTATTAGTGGCATGGTCTTGATCTTTGAGCAGCCTATTAAGGTCGGCGACTTTGTACAAGTGGGTGACTACGAAGGAACTGTTGAACGGATCAATGTTCGTAGTACTGAGATCCGAACCCTGAATCGAATTTCTGTGATTGTTCCTAACTCTGAATTTTTAGAATCTTCGGTGGTGAACTGGGACCATGGCACATCCATCTCTCGTCTGCAAGTTCCCATAGGGGTTGCCTATGGCTCTAACCCCGGTAAGGTCAGAGAAGCATTAATGGATGCTGCAACAGATTATTCTGGGGTTTTGAATGAACCCCCACCGCGGGTTTTCTTTACTGAATTTGGTGATAGTTCCCTCAATTTTGTTTTGCATGTCTGGATTGAAGAAGCGGCCAAGCAGTTCAGCATCAAAAGCGATCTGAACTTTCGAATTGAAACAATTTTGCGACATCGAAAAATTGAAATCCCTTTTCCCCAGAGAGATTTGCATGTCCGTTCCGGTCAGCTCCCTCTAGAGTTGCCTGAGGAGTTAACCGAGTCTTTAACTCAACTCTCCCAAAGCCTACAAATGTGGCTACAACAATCGGCTCCGACGGAGTTACCCTCTCAGTTTGACTCTGATTCAAATGCTTTGTCATCTGCTGAGCCAGGAGAAGACCATGAACATTGATGTAGGTCCTGCTTTTGGCTCGATCGATGGGGTAGATAAGCGGGGTTTGATGCTGCTAGACGATATAAAATATTGCTTTTGACAGTAGGAGCACTGGGTCATGGCAACACATCCGTCCCTAACCTCTAACTTGGTGGTGATGCTGACGCCTTATGCAGATAAGGCTGGGGATATTTTTGCGATTCGACAGCAGGTGTTTCATATTGAGCAAAATATTGATCCTGCCGTGGATATGGATGGAGAAGATGACGTGGCGATGCATTGTATTGCCTATTGGCAGCAACAGCCTGTGGGGATTGCCCGAGTCAGGGCTTATGGAGATGGGACCCAGGCTAAAATTGAGCGAGTAGCTGTGCTTCGGGATTTTCGGGGGCGGGGAATTGGTTGTGCGATCGCAACCACAATTCTCACCTATGTCCAGCAGCATGGATTTGCCAGTGCCCTGCTCTACGCCCAAGATCAGTCCGCTTCTTTTTATGAGCAGTTTGGGTTTCGACCCCAAGGTGAACCCTTCATCCAAGCTGGAATTTCTCATATTGCCATGATGAAGAATTTAGTTGAAACTCCAACGCTGGCTTGAACGTCATAGTATAGTTCCAAGGCTAGGGGGATGAAACAGAGATAGCCGCATATCAATCTTGGCATCGGTTTGAATTAAGTTTGCATGCTCAAAAAAATAGGACTTGTCGCCTTCCTGCTGCTTTTAGGAGGGGGAGGTTGGTTTGCTTATACCTGGCAACAGGTGACTCAGCTCCCGGATTGGTATTCTTCTGAACAGACAGGTGCACCATTAGAACCATCTATTTTGTTGTCTTCCCAGGTTGATGACCTATCGGAGTTAGACCATTTGGCCTTTCAGCTCCAACAAAAGGTCGATCGAGCTTTAATTGCCGATCCCTCTGGACGTCAGCCGACGCCGTTGGTGAAACTGACTGCTCAAGAACTCAATCAGTTTGTGGTAACTGCGTTGCCTTCCCAAGCCCTCAACCCTAAGGTGCTTGCGGCTGTAAAAGCCATGAGAACTGAAATCAAGGATAGCCAGGTCACAACCGGAGTGATTTTGGATACGGCGATTCTACCCATGGAGCAATTGCCCCCAGAATATCGGCTGGCCGTCAAGGGCTTGCTCCAAAGTTTCCCTGTATTGCAGGATAAGGAAATCTATATTGGCATTGAAGGGCAACCGCGGTTGCAGCAAGGGAAAGTGTTGCTAGGAGAGAATGCTCGTCTGGTGATTGGCAAGATGCGGTTTGCCTATGCTGACATCCGCGATCGCATGCAGATACCCTCAACAGCATTGGACAAAAGCGTCACCCTCCAGCTCGGCCAACTTCAGATTGAAGATCTAGACTTCCAGGATAGGTTAGTGGTTCTCAAGGGCAAGGTGAATTCAGAGGATTCACCGCAAAACGAATGACCAGTCTCACTGAAATCGCTTGCCAATCGTGTTCATAAAGGCAGGGCGTTCAGTCAGGCGGTTAATGTAGAGCAGCATGGCCGGATAGGGACTCAGGTCCATATCTAGAGCGATAGGAATATAGGCAAGAGCCGAGCCAACAGCGACATCCGCCACACTGAAAGTCTCTCCCAATATCCAGGTTTGTGTCTTCAAAATTTGGTTGAGGGGAGCCAAGATTCCTTCAGCTTTGTTGTCAGCTGGGTCAGGAGTGAAAATTTCCTGACTAAGCGTAGAATTAGCAAACAGCGTCCACTGGTAGATTTCAGCTTGTGTTTCTACCGTTTGGGGATAGCTGGAGTCATATTTCTGGGCTAGATACAGCAAAATCGCCCCTGACTCCCATAGCTTCAGGGTGCCATCTACTAGGGCAGGAACCTTACCCATGGGGTTGATGGCCAGAAAATTAGGCTGGGTCTGCTCTCCGGCTTGGAGATCTAGAACAATGTATTCAAAGGGGACGTGCAGTTCTTCTAAATACCATTCAACAATGGCCGCTCGACTCTTAGCGCCGCCGTAGAGTTTTAGCATGGATGGGATCTCCGTAAATTGACAAGCGCCATTATTAGTCTAGAAGCAGCAAATTACCTCTCAGTTTAAGGAATGACCATCACTGGACAGGGAGCCAGATTAATGACCCGATTGCTTACACTGTCAGCGGCCCCTTCTTCAGTCAGACCAACCCCTCGACAGCCCATCACAATTAAATCCGCATTAATTTCATCGGCAAAATCACAGATGCAAAAGGCGGGCTTGCCTTTTTGTTTGACTGTTTCAGCCGCAATGCCCCAATCTGAAAAAGCAGTTTTGGCATTGTGCAAGAGCTGGTCAACAACGTCGCTAGACGCACCGGCATCTTCCTCCGTCTCGGCCTGAACGGAGAGGATAATGAGTTTACTATTGCAAAACTTGACGATCTCAGCCACCGTTTCGGCAGCATCCTGAGAATTTCGACTTTGATCAACGGGGAACACAACCGTCTTAAACATGAAGCTCTACTCCAGGGTACGGACTCCGGTAAAATGTGGACGGCACGGAATCAGTTCACAATTTAAACCGACCCGACCGATGGCAGTTTAGGTGTGGGTTTATCCCAATCATCATCATGCCAATACCCCATGTACTCAGCCATGAAGGGTAATAAAACGCAATAGACGCATTTAGGAGATTCAGTATAGTGTCCAAGAAGACAATAGCAAATTTAACATCCGCAGATTTAACAGGAAAAAAAGTGCTAGTGCGTGCCGACTTTAATGTGCCGCTAGATCCTTCAGGAAAAATCACCGATGATACCCGCATTCGAGCTGCACTTCCGACCATCCAAGACCTAACCTCTAAAGGTGCTAAGGTCATTCTCGCCAGTCATTTTGGGCGTCCCAAAGGCCAAGTTAATGAGTCTATGCGACTCACTCCCGTAGCGGCTCGGCTATCCGAATTGCTGGGTCAGCCCGTTGTTAAATGTGATGACTGCATCGGTGATGATGTCGCTGCTAAAGTCGGGGCCATGCAAAACGGCCAGGTGGCCTTGCTAGAGAACGTTCGTTTTCACGCAGGCGAAGAAGCCAATGATCCTGAGTTTGCCCGTCAATTGGCGTCTGTCGCTGACCTGTATGTGAATGATGCCTTTGGGACTGCTCACCGAGCTCACGCCTCTACAGAAGGTGTGACCCATCACCTGAGTCCTTCTGTGGCCGGCTATCTGATTGAAAAAGAGTTGAAGTACTTGCAAGCTGCGATTGAAAGTCCCCAACGTCCGTTAGCGGCTATTGTCGGTGGTTCCAAAGTCTCCAGCAAAATCGGTGTAATTGAAACTCTTCTCGATAAGGTAGATAAGCTCCTGATTGGCGGTGGCATGATCTTCACCTTCTATAAATCTCGTGGCTTGGCCGTCGGTAAATCTTTGGTTGAAGAAGATAAGCTTGACTTGGCCCGTTCTCTGGAAGCTAAAGCTAAAGAAAAAGGGGTTGCTCTTCTTCTGCCTTCTGATGTGGTGGTTGCTGATGACTTTAAAGCTGATGCCAATGCCCAAACGGTCGGTATTGATGCGATTCCCGATGGCTGGATGGGCTTAGATATTGGCCCTAATTCCATTAAGGAATTTGAGGCTGCCCTCTCAGATTGCAAAACTGTAATCTGGAATGGCCCTATGGGTGTGTTTGAATTCGATAAATTTGCAGCAGGTACGGATGCTGTTGCTCATAGCTTGGCTAAGATCACGTCCACAGGAGCCGACACCATTATTGGTGGGGGTGACTCTGTGGCCGCAGTTGAAAAAGTGGGTGTGGCTGAAAAGATGAGCCATATCTCTACAGGTGGTGGTGCCAGTCTAGAACTTCTAGAGGGCAAAGTCTTACCTGGAATTGCTGCTCTAGATGATGCCTAAGGGATGATTGACTACCTGGTCTAAATAGCGAAAGAGGTGCTCGTTAAGGCACCTCTTTTTTTGAATATTCAGAGGTGGATTAGTCCGTGGTCTGGGACGTCAGGGTTTGTGCGGCAACCGTTTCTTCTGGTAAAGAGGGTTGCGATCTAGGCATCCAAGGTAACCCAGCTAAGGTCGATTCGTTAGATAAAATCGACAGCATTGCCCCACCTAACAACAGCACAGGAAAGGGTATCGAGAGGTGGTGCAGCCAATCTAAACCTCTGGTTAAGGCTAGAAGAATCAGAAAACTAACAAGCCAAATGCGCATATATAGGTCCTCAATCCTCGATTCAGGTATTTAGGATTCCCCTGTTGCATAACTGGGGACAAGGTCTGGAACGTTTGCAGGTGTTTCTTGCGTGGGATTGGGATGATCGGGTACAGGTGCGCTGGCTCGACTGGTACCAGAGGCTTCTTCTTGTATAGCTAGACCATTCAAGGTTTCTAGAAAGCGTTCTTGTAGTGCTAATGACTGAAAATCCAGTTCAATAGTTTCGCCATAATTATCCAGCTTGCTCCAGTGGAGCCGACCTAAGGCAATCGATAGTTCTTTGTAAGACAACTTTTGCCAATTATCTACGTGTGGAAAAACGGGGAGCTGGGGGACAGTAGCTAGTTCGTTGTCTTCTCGCTCTGGGCTGTAGAGCTCAGGAGGCAAAATTAGCCCTGGAGAGATTTGCAGACGAATGGGAGGAGTCTCTTTGGGTAGAACGGGGAGTTCGGGCAGGGAAATATCGTTCTCTGCTGAGTTGAGATCCAGTGGGTTTGTATCCAATTCTGAGCTGTGATCTGGTGAGAATGCATCGTCGATCTCAATATTCTCTACTGGGTTGAGATTCAGTGGGGTTGTGTCTAGTTCAACCCTTTCTGCTGAGTTGAGATCTGGTGAGAATGCATCGACCTTAATGTTCTCTGCTTGGCTGTGATCTAGTGAGAATGTATCGATCTCAATATTCTCTGCTGGGTTGAGATTCGGTGAGAATGAATCGATTAGGCCGTGATCTAGTGAGGATGCATTGATTTCAATATTCTCTGCTGGGTTGAGATCTAGCGAGTTTGTGTCTAGTTCAACGCTTTCTTCTGGACTGGGGACTAATGAGGTTGGATTCATCTCAACGTTTTCTGCTGCGTTGAGATCTTGTGAGGGTGTATTTAATTCGATACCTTCTTCTTTGCTGGGATCGGGCGGGTTTAAATTTAAGACAACATG
>CALDHF010000136.1 GCA_937941595.1 uncultured Acaryochloris sp.
GCGGAGCTGTTGCAACATCCTGCTTTCCCTGAGAACGAAGTGGCATTAGAGAAGAAGTTAGCATTACAGTCTGTTCGTTCTCAGCAAGAGCAGCCCTTTACGACTGCCCTGAGCGGTTTACGGCAATCCCTATACCCCGGAGGTCATGCTTATATCCAAACGGGTGCAGGGGATTCAGCCTGTTTAGAGGGATTATCGACTGAAGATTTACATCGGTATCACCAAAAGTTTTTCCGGCCAGATAATATTGTCATCAGTATTTCTGGCAATATTTCGGCGACTGAAGGTCAGCAACTCTGTCAGCAGGTATTTGGAAATTGGCGAACACCTCCTCGACCTTTACCTTCCCTGCAATTACCTGAAATTGGAGGACACCATCATCGTCTTTGCGTTACTCCCCAACCGGCGCAACAAAGCATTGTCATGCTGGGGCATCTGGCCCCTGCAGTCCAAGAACCTGAGTATGCTGCTTTAAAGTTGCTGTATACCTATCTATGTAGTGGTCTTTCTAGTCGCCTATTTGTCGAACTGCGGGAGAAACTGGGCTTGGCCTATGAAGTCTCTGGCTTTTACCCTACCCGCTTAGGGCCGTCCCATTTTGTCGTTTATATGGGAACGGCGGGAGACAAGACTGCGATCGCATTACAATCCCTCCAATCAGAAATTGATCGCCTTTGCCAACATCCGTTAAGCACTGAAGATGTAGAAACTGCCAAAAGTAAACTGTTGGGCCAGTACATATTGGGCAAACAAAGCAATGCTCAATTGGCCCAGCTTATGGGCTGGTATGAGTCCTTGGGACTAGGGATTACCTATGACCAGACATTTCCTCAGCAAATCAGGGCTCTTGATGCTGAAGCAGTTCATCAGGCAGCCCGTAAATATCTCCAACAGTCCTCTATCTCCCTGGTAGGTTCAGAGACAGCCCTAAGCTCCTGGCTCAAGTTATCTTAATCGACTGAGTCAACGTCCACTACTTCTAGATACTCACGACTCAATAGATAAGCTCCGTTTTCCATGCGGACACTCCAGTAGTCACCGGGTTCTCGGCTGAGAACAGTGCCTTCTTCACCAACGTGAATGACATCTGGGGGACGGAGCATGGGCATCGGCTCTGCCGTTTTTACATAAGGGGGCAGTGAGGTGATCCGAACCCGGTTCCCAACATCAATAGATTGAGGCATAGTTTTAGAACTACTGTATGGAGTAGGGGATGATTGTTTGCAGGAAAACATTTCTCCCGTTGAGTTAAGACTATCTCGAAATTAGAGCAAAACTATCCCGAGTTAATCTTTAAGCCGATACAATCGAGAAGCCCTTTTATCCCCTGTCTGGAAGACGTTATCGATGGCTGCAGATTCCTCTAACCTCCTTGATGGCAAAGGACTAGCTCAACAAATTCAACTGGAGCTTAAACGTCAAGTTCAAGACCTGAAAACTCCTATTGGTCGTCCGCCTGGATTGGCTGTTTTGATGGTTGGCGACAATCCTGCAAGTGCAGCCTATGTTCGCAATAAAGAGCGGGCTTGTGAACGAGTTGGCATCGCTTCTTTCGGACATCATTTTCCAGCAGATATCTCTTTTGACGAGCTTCAGCAAACCATTCATGCCTTAAACGCCAATCCCGAGGTTGACGGTATTCTCGTGCAATTGCCTTTACCCTCCCATTTGGATGCGACTGCCCTGCTTTACGAGATCCATCCAGACAAGGATGTAGATGGCCTACATCCCCTAAATCTAGGACGTTTAGTTCGAGGTGAATCTGGGTTACGGAGCTGCACGCCTGCAGGCATCATGCGCATGCTAGCAACCTATAACGTCGACTTACCGGGAAAACATGCAATTGTGATTGGTCGGAGCATCTTGGTGGGCAAACCGATTGCACTGATGCTGCTAGCAGCCAATGCCACCGTAACTTTAGCCCATTCCCATACTCAGTCCTTAGCAACCCTCACCCAAACAGCAGATATCATCATCGCAGCCGTAGGGCGGCCTGGACTGATTACCGCAGAGATGGTTCAGTCTCAGGCCGTGGTGATTGATGTCGGCATTAATCGACAAGAGGATGGGGCAGGGAAATCTCGGTTGGTGGGCGATGTGGATTTTGCCTCGGTCCAACCGATCGCCTCTTTGATTACACCCGTACCTGGAGGAGTCGGCCCGATGACGGTTACTATGCTCTTGGAGAATACCGTATGGAGTTATAGTCAACGGCACAAAGCATCATACAATGGTTGAACTCCCTCATTGTCGAGTCCATCCTGAATCACAGCTTCCGGCATTTAGAAGGAGTTCCTTGCCCGATCAAGGGTGACTTGTTCATCGTCAAAGATCACGAAGGATCGCTAGGATGATTTCTGCTGAAAACCCTCATAAAACTGCGTCTGCTCAAAACTTGGCTTCCCCGAATCATTCCGACTTTCAACTTGTAGACTATTTGACTCAGCGACGAGAGGTTGTTGAGGCTGCTTTAGATAAATCCATCCCCGTGGTTTATCCGGAAAAAATCTACGAGGCTATGCGGTATTCGTTGCTAGCAGGCGGTAAGCGTCTACGCCCTATTCTCTGTATTGCCGCTTGTGAGTTGGCAGGGGGAACGATCGAGATGGCATTGCCAACGGCTTGTGCTCTGGAAATGATTCATACGATGTCTCTGATTCATGACGATTTGCCAGCCATGGATAACGATGACTTTCGACGGGGTAAGCCCACCAATCACAAGAAATACGGTGAAGACATTGCCATTTTGGCTGGAGACGGGTTGTTAGCCTATGCCTATGAGCATGTCGCCATTCAAACCCACCAGGTTCCTGCTGAGCGTGTCCTGAAAGTGGTTGCTCGATTGGGCCATGCAGTCGCTGCCACGGGCCTTGTAGGGGGTCAGGTGGTTGATTTGGAGTCCGAAGGTGTTGAAGGCATTACCTTATCAACCTTGAACTTTATCCATGCCCACAAAACAGGGGCGTTGTTGGAAGCATCAGTCTTATCAGGCGCTGAGCTAGCTGGGGCCGATCAGCAAATGCGCCAACGATGTTCTCAGTATGCTCGTAATATTGGTTTGGCCTTCCAAATTGTCGATGATATTTTGGATGTCACCGCCACGAGCGAAAAATTGGGAAAGACGGCAGGCAAAGATGTAGAAGCTCAGAAGGCCACTTATCCCAGTTTATGGGGTATTCCTGAGTCCCAGCGACAAGCTCAACGTCTTGTTGAGGAGGCCAAAGCAGAATTGGCTGTTTATGGTGAGCAAGCGGCTCCGTTGATGGCTCTGGCTGATTTCATCACTGCTCGTAAATCTTAATCCCTCTACCGAGAAGAACTAACTTTCTACCACAGCTTCGATCATCTATATGCAGGATTTTGGCGCTATTATCAACAACCAGGTCTTGCTGGTTTCGTTTGCAGCGAGCTTGATTGCTCAAAGTTTTAAGATCATTGTTGACTTTATTCAAAATGGCAAGATCAATTTTCGGGTTTTAGTAGAAACGGGGGGGATGCCAAGTTCCCATTCTGCTTTGGTGACAGCTCTCGCGACAGGAGTCGGCCAGGTCCAAGGATGGGATAGTACTGAATTTGCGATCGCAACTGTTTTCGCCATCATCGTCATGTATGACGCAGCAGGTGTAAGGCAAGCAGCGGGCAAACAAGCCAAAGTCCTCAATCAAATTGTGGATGAAATGTTTCAAGAAAATCCAGAGTTCAACGAAGATCGTCTCAAAGAACTGTTGGGACATACCCCCGTTCAGGTGATTGTCGGATCAATGCTTGGCGTTGGTATTGCATGGGTATTAGGGCCTTCAGGATTATTGTTTTAGGTGTCTCTTCGGGTGTGAATCGAACCAAGCCTGGCTGTTCATATTGTTAGTCCCTCTATTGGCCAAGATGGTTTTTAGAGGAAAGTTTTGCCAGTTGCCATAAACTCTTCTGCTAAAACGCCTGAAAGATCATTAAAATTTAGACAGGAAAGTCAACAAATATTGGGCTGCAAAGATGGCACGGATTGTTCTGATTGCGGGATTTGAGTCCTTCAATATCGATTTATATATCAGAGCCGCCGAACTGGCCCAAGCTCGCTGCCCTGGTTTAGAGGTTCGTATTTTTAGCGATCGGGACATCACCGCCGATCCCGATGCCGTCACCACAGCGCTCCAAGGCGCTGACGTATTCTTTAGCAGTCTCGTTTTTGACTACGACCAAGTCCTATGGCTGCAAGAGCGAGTTCAGGACATTCCCATTCGCTTGGTGTTTGAATCAGCCCTAGAGTTGATGAGTCTGACCCAATTGGGCAAATTTGTGATCGGTGATAAGCCCAAAGGGATGCCCAAACCCGTTAAATTCATCCTCGACAAATTTGGCAGTGGCAAAGAAGAGGACAAGCTGGCGGGCTATATCAGCTTTCTTAAGGTTGGACCGAAGCTCCTCAAGTATGTCCCCGGGAAAAAGGTTCAGGATCTCCGGAATTGGCTGATCGTCTACGGCTATTGGAATGCAGGCGGTCCCGAAAATGTAGCCGCCATGTGCTGGACCTTGGCAGAGAAATACTTGAACTTGCCCATTAGTGCTGACATTCCACCCCCGATTGAAACGCCCAATATTGGCTTGCTTCATCCCAACTATGAGGGCTTCTTTGACACTCCCAAAGAGTATCTAGAATGGTACCGCGTTGAGCGTTTGCCCTTT
This sequence comes from uncultured Acaryochloris sp., assembly GCA_937941595.1. Lineage (GTDB taxonomy): Bacteria > Cyanobacteriota > Cyanobacteriia > Thermosynechococcales > Thermosynechococcaceae > Acaryochloris. The sequence continues at coordinate 4,681 of CALDHF010000136.1, forward strand.
CTCTGGAAAGCAGGGTCTTCATCTGTTGACCACCATATCCATTTTGAGCAGCCACCCGTGGTGGGGATCTTGCTCTATCGTAAGCATGTGATTACCAAGCAACCCTACATTCCCCAAATGATTCGCAAGTTTGAGGAAGCTGGATTAATCCCCATGCCTATCTTTATTAACGGTGTCGAAGGCCATGTGGCGGTTCGAGATCTGATGACGACCCACCATGAGCAGGCTCAACGTCAACAAGGTATCAAAGACATTCTGTCGCTGTCTGAGCAAGCGGGAGAAGTAAATGCCATCGTTTCCACTATTGGCTTTCCACTAGTGGGGGGTCCAGCTGGATCCATGGAAGCAGGCCGACAAGTGGCGGTGGCTAAGCAGATACTGAGTGCCAAGAATGTGCCCTATCTGGTGGCGGCCCCCTTGTTAATTCAGGATATTCACTCGTGGACCCGCCAAGGCATTGGTGGACTACAAAGTGTGGTTCTCTATGCTTTACCAGAACTGGATGGTGCTATTGATACGATTCCCTTAGGGGGATTAGTCGGCAACGATATTTACATCGTTCCAGAACGAGTGGATCGGCTCACAGGGCGACTCAAACAGTGGATTTCTCTGCGGCAAAAGCCGATGTCGGAGAGGAAGTTAGCCGTTTTGCTCTATGGTTTTCCGCCAGGATATGGGGCAACGGGGACTGCTGCCTTGTTGAATGTGCCTAAATCTCTCTTGAGCCTATTACAGTCTCTGAAAGACCAAGGGTACAATGTTGGGGATTTACCCATCGATGGCGAAGAGATTATCGATTGGGTCCGGGATGCCGATAACGGCATAGTGGATCCAGCCCAGATGAATGGCCATAGACCAGATGGAGCCACTACCGTTAATGTACGTCAGCTAGAGAATTGGTTGGGCTATCTCCTCACGAACCGGATTGAGAAGCAATGGGACTCCCTGACGGGGACGGGCATCAAAACCAGCGGCGAAGAATTTAGCGTCGGCGGCATTCAGCTCGGAAATGTCTGGATCGGCGTGCAGCCCCCCTTAGGGTTATCGGGTGATCCGATGCGTCTGATGTTTGAGCGGGATCTGACCCCCCACCCCCAATATGCCGCCTTTTACAAATGGCTGCAAAATGGCTTTCAAGCAGATGGTGTCATCCACTTTGGCATGCATGGCACCGTGGAGTGGTTGCCGGGAAGTCCGTTAGGGAATACAGGCTATTCATGGCCGGACGTACTCTTGGGGAATATTCCTAATCTCTATATTTACGCAGCCAATAATCCCTCCGAGTCCATTTTGGCTAAGCGGCGAGGCTATGGAGTGTTAATTTCCCATAATGTGCCTCCTTACGGTCGTGCTGAGTTATACAAAGAACTGGCCGCCTTGCGGGATCTAATTCAGGAATACCGAGAAGACCCAGAAAAAAATGCCGTCCTACGAGAGGCCATCTGCAAAAAAATTGTGGATGCAGGCATAGATTCAGATTGTCCGTTCCCCGAAGCTCAAGAGTTGGATGTGGACTTCATCCCCGAGAATATTCACCTTTTCAGTGCAGATGGATTTAACCACTACTTAGTAGAACTGTATGAATATCTGCAAGTTTTAGAGACTCGATTATTCTCTTCGGGGCTGCATGTGTTGGGGGAGAAACCCGATGCCGAAAAGTTGGAAAGTTACTTGCAAGCTTACTTTGGGGAAGAGTTGCCAGAGGATGCGATCGCAGCCGTAGCAACGGGAGAAGAAGCCGATCATATTCGCGACCGCTTTCAGCTCAATGGCAGCACGCCTAAGCTAGAAGAAGCCCTACAGATCCGAGGCCTATTGGCCCAAACTAGTGATGAATTAACCAACCTCCTACGGGGCTTGAATGGGGAATATGTGCCCCCCGCCCCCGGTGGCGATCTACTCCGGGATGGTCCAGGTGTATTGCCGACAGGCCGTAATATCCATGCCCTCGATCCTTATCGGATGCCTTCACCTGCTGCCTATGAGCGAGGCCGAGAGATTGCCCGCAAAATTCTAGAGCAAAACTTAGAAGACAAAGGCACCTACCCTGAAACCGTGGCGGTGATGTTATGGGGCTTGGACGCCATCAAAACCCGGGGAGAATCTTTAGGCATCCTCCTAGAACTCGTCGGAGCCGAACCGATTAAAGAAGGGACGGGTCGGATAGTGCGGTATGGCCTCACGCCCTTAGCAGAACTGGATCATCCCCGCGTTGATGTACTCGCAAATCTGTCTGGGATCTTTCGAGATAGCTTTGTGAATATTATCGAGCTGTTGGATGATTTGTTTATGCGGGCTGCCGAAGCCGATGAACCCCCAGAACAGAATTTCATCCGTAAACATGCTCTGGCCCTCAAAGCACAGGGTGTAGAGAATGTGTCGGCTCGTTTGTTTTCTAATCCAGCAGGTGATTTTGGTTCTCTGGTGAATGACCGCATTACAGACTCTAATTGGGAGTCTTCCGATGAATTGGGGCAAACCTGGAGCGATCGCAACGCCTTTAGCTATGGCCGCAATGACAAAGGCCAAGCCCGCCCAGAAGTGTTACAAACCTTACTTAAGAGTACGGAGCAAATCGTCCAAGAAATTGACTCGGTAGAATACGGTCTGACGGATATTCAAGAATACTATGCCAATACTGGAGGGCTAAAACTAGCGGCGGAGAAACAGCGAGGCAGCAAGGTCAAAGCTAATTTTGTCGAAAGCTTCTCCAAGGACACGACCCCTCGCGATTTGGACTCGCTATTGCGGATGGAATATCGAACCAAACTTCTCAATCCCAAATGGGCATATGCCATGGCTGACCAAGGCTCTGGGGGTGCCTATGAAATTTCTCAGCGGATGACAGCTCTCATTGGCTGGGGGGGGACAGCAGATTTCCAAGAGGGGTGGGTTTACGACCAAGCAGCGGATACCTATGCCCTCGATCCAGAGATGGCCGAAAAGCTTCGCCAAGCCAATCCTGAAGCCTTTCGCAATATCGTGGGCAGAATGCTAGAAGCCCATGGTCGGGGATTCTGGAGTCCAGAACAGGATATTTTAGATCAACTCCGGGCCTTATATGAGCTAACGGACGAAGAGTTAGAAGGAATTACGGTGAAGAGTGCCAGCACCTAAGACCTTATTACAGCATTTACTCTAAATAAACAGCCCTCAAGTTTCCTTCGATATAGCTTTCACTATTTTCAGAGATTCATCGATGTGACCTTGGAAATTCATCTGTGAATTAAAGATATGGCGAACAATACCGCTGGTATCGATCACATAAGTGACTCGTCCGGGCAATATTCCTAACGTTGGCGGTACACCAAACGCCTTACGGGCTTGATTACGACTATCACTCAATAAGCTAAATGGCAGTTGATACTTGCTGGAAAACTGTTGATGAGAGGTGGGGGTGTCACTACTGACGCCTATTACCTCCGCTCCTGCTTCTTGGAAAACAGTATAGCTATCTCGAAACCCGCAGGCTTCTTTAGTACAACCTGGCGTATCATCTTTGGGATAGAAGTAGAGGACAACAGTCTTTTGTCCTAACAAGCTTTTCAAACTCACAGTTTCCCCAGATTGCTTCTGGAAGGAGACATCGGGGGCCGGGTCGTCAATGTTAATTGCCATTTATTTAGATTCTATGGAATGACTCAAGACTATACCAATGCTCGCACAATGCGATCAGAGAAACCTAGGACAAAGGTGTATCTTTCGTTCAGGCGATCTTGCCATCTTTCATGCAGATGTTTGCATGCTCTCATTTGTCTAACCACGACAATGCGTGCAGCAATGGCTGGCAATGACCTTCAAAATTGGTGGATGCCTTGAGGATGCCGGAACTGTTGAGCTGTCTAACACAAAGAGATGCCATCCATTGCATTAGAAATATAGGGTTTACGACACTTTATATAAACTTACATTTATCATGGTTAACTTCAGATTGATCAATCTTCAATACAATCAACAACAGTATTTATTGGGTTAGCCATAATGGGTAGGGGTAAGGTCGCTATCAATCTCTTTTTATCTCTGATTTTAGGGATAGCAGCTTTTTATCTATGGAGTAGAACCTCTTTAGGACACCAAATTGTATTTAAGCAGTCTGCGATCCTTAGATCTGATATTGCCAAAATCACAGTAGTTCCCAATACTTTTGCAAATTTGCGGATCTATCTGTTTGCTTATAGTGTCAAACAAACTCTGCATTGGATAAAGCTATTAGCTCCATTCGTGTTGTCTGCTGGTTTATTACTATTGGCGGCTTCAGCTCTTCTTCCTACAAAGGAATGAGGTATCTCCCGTACATCTTGTGGGGAGTAGCTTAATCATGAAAAACCGAGAACCATGATCTACCAAGTCATGGATTGGTATCCATATCTATTAGCTGTTACGTGCCGATAACAAGGAAGAACAGGCCAGTCAAAACACTGCAAGAAAGAAATGCTGTGGGTGGACCAATAGTCAACCTAAATGAATAAGTCTCTCTTCAACTAAAGCTGTAGAAGGCTGTATACAGCAAGGTAAAGACAAAAAGACCCTGAAACCAAAAGACAAAATTTCTTGATTGAAAGTAATCAAGAAATTTGGTAAAACTAATAAGCTTACATGAGGGGAAGGAAGCTTGTAATACCTTAGGGGGTAACAACCTTTGCTTGCGTAAAGACTGTTTATAAGCGGCTGCTTTCTAGATATCTGTTTAGATGCCTAGACTAGCTAGCAAATCGAGGGCTTGCTCAGGGAGCGCAAAAGGACCGACTTTTTGCAATTGCTCCAAGCTCACTTGGGTTAATTCTTCAATAGCTCCGTGAATCTCTAATTTAGGGGATGTCCAGGCTTTTTTCATAATTAACGCTGCTTTTGTGTAATCAAGCTCTAATCTAACACATTTGACTATAAAGGATATTGCCCAGAATGTGTACTTCTTATATGGTTCTTTAATAATTTTGCCATCTTAGGAAGTTGCTGAAGATTCCGAGGCCGTTGCAGCTGATAGACGTGAACACAATTTGCTAGGCGTGCAGCTTGCTTGAATTGGATACGATCCCGAACATCCAAAATGGATTTCAAGCCAGAGTAACGCAATATCTGGATAATAGCCTGTTGCCGAGATATGGGTTCAATCGCAAAGTCAGGTCCATATTCCAAAATATATAAGTGGCTGAGGGAGAAGGAAGTGGACTGTGTTGAAGATAAGAAGGAAAACAAGGATTCATCGTCAGAATGGGAACAAGAGTCCGACAAGTTCAGGGCGTTGGCGACTTCATTAGAAAGCTTCATTTTAGGTACACCGGAAAAGACAGTGGCTCTCTGCGAACTCAATTGAATGGCGGTTAGGTCGTCAGCCACCCCCACAAACCCTTGGGCCAATAAAGTTGCAAACGTAGAGGATTTTCCTGCTCCAGAGTCTCCTAAAAAAGCAAGGGCTGTGCCACCAATTGCAGCCGTACTGGCATGAAGAATATACAGTCCTCGCTGATAGAGTAGGACAGCCATGACTACTCCCAATAAAGCCTGGCAAATTTTCTCCGAATGCGCATTGGGGGTAGAGATAATCACAATTTTGCAGCCCCCTTGAATCAGATAAACACCGCAATTTTGCAAATAGACTAAAGCGTCCTGGCGATCTATGTGCAGGGCAATGCGTTGCCGTGCCACAGCCTCTGATACAAAGTCGCGAATACAGCCGTCTGTCACTAATTGAATTGTTATATCTGGTTTAATCTTTGGTGCTGCAATGTCTGGGAGTGTCGGGATGTCAAACGTTGATTGCAGGTTGAGACCGTAGAGGTGATAAAACAACATGTCAGGTATTGCTCTTGGTGTCTAGAATATTCAATTTCCCTAACACATCCTGTAATAGAGATAAGGGATAGGCCCTTTAGTATTGTGCATGTGTCGGTAAAGAACAATACAAAATGACCTGATAGCATCAGATTTTAAGTTGTTTAGAAATAGTAAGGGTTGCGTATGGAGAGGCAATTCGATCAGCCGATCGAGCTTAAGAAACTTGGAGCAAGTCCAGGAGGTCAGCTTCTGAAAGCTCTTTGATTCCCAAGGATTGCGCTTTCGTTAATTTCGATCCAGCATCGTCTCCAACAACAACATAGGATGTCTTTTTACTGACAGATCCTGTGACTTTCCCACCCGCTTCTTGAATCATGTGTTTGGCTTGATCTCGCTTAAGAGTGGGTAGGGTTCCGGTCACCACAAAAGTCATTCCTGAGAGATTTTGAGGACGAGTGGGCTGAGATATTTGGGTCGCAAACTGTAGTCCTGAGCCTTGTAGCCGTTGAATGAGAGATTGGTTGGTAGGGGTTTGAAACCATTCGTAGACAGAGAGGGCAATTTCAGGGCCAATGCCGTGAATCGCTGCGATATCCTCTCTGTTAGCTGCCATCAGTGTTTCAACTGTGGTGTAAGTTTCAGTTAGGAGTTGAGCGTTGACACTGCCGACGTGTCGAATTCCTAACCCATACAGTACCCGAGACCAAGGTTGTTGTTTGGAGTTTGCGATCGCATCCACGATCTTCCGGGCTAATTTCTCCCCCATCCGATCCAGAGTCAACAGCTTTTCCGCCGTCAATTCGTACAAATCGGCAATGGATTGCACGAGCTGTGCCTCTGTCAGTTGACCAACGATTTTCTCACCCAACCCGTCGATATCTAAGGCCCCCCGACTCACCCAGTGAATCAGTGCCCCCCGCAAAATCGCGGGACAGGCACTATTAAGACATCGGGTCACCGCTTCGTCTTCAAGCTGAACGGCAGGCTGTCCACAGCTAGGGCAAACAGTGGGCATTTGGTAGGGCTGAGCATCGGCTGGGCGCAGTTCAGGGAGGACCCGCAGCACTTCTGGAATGATTTCACCCGCTTTACGGACAACGACGGTATCGCCCAAGTGAAGGTTCAATTCGGAAATGCGATCGCGATTATGTAGCGTCGCCCGTGATACCGTTGTTCCCGCTAACTGCACGGGCTTAAACTCAGCCACAGGCGTCAATGCCCCGGTCCGCCCCACATTGATCGTGATCTGTTCAATCCGAGTGGCAGCTTCTTCTGGCGGGTACTTCCAAGCAATCGCCCAGCGTGGAAATTTTTGGGTATATCCCAGCTCTTCCTGCACCGCCAACCCATTGCGTTTAATCACGACTCCATCCGTCAGATAGGGCAAATCCAGACGCTGTACCGACCAGTCATCATAATATTGCTGGATATCGACTAAATCATTACATAGGCGACGATTGGGGTTAACCCGGAATCCTAACTGTTGCAGAATTTCCAGGACTTGCCATTGGGTTTGAGGGAGAGACAAGTCAGCCGTCGGCCCCGAGATATGCAGAGTGTACGCAAAAAAATCGAGCTGGCGTTGAGCAGCCACCTTCGAGTCCAGCTGACGGAGCGTCCCTGCCGCTGCATTTCTAGGATTGGCAAAGGGAGCTTCGCCGGATTGATGACGATCTCGGTTAATTTGCTCAAAGATATTCAACCCTAAAAAAGCTTCCCCCCTAATTTCTAACCATGCTG
>CALDHF010000137.1 GCA_937941595.1 uncultured Acaryochloris sp.
AATTTGAGCCCTTATCTATCGCGACCCTTCCCCAACGCACCGGTGAAGATTGGCAACCGATTATGGCAGCCCTGCCTGACTTCAAACAAGTAGCCCAGGCACCCAAACCCATTGACATTGATATTTATTCGGGACAAGTCACTCTATTCTTGCCCAGCTTTGATAAATCTCAGGTCAAACTTACTCAATATGGACCTGAAGTCACCATTGAGGCGGGTGACCAACGTCGCAATATCTTCCTCCCCCCTGAATTACGGGGTAAACCTGTGAAAACAGCAAAATTCCAAGGTGGATATTTAAAAATCACCTTTGGATAATCTTAAAGACCTATTGTAGTCATTAGGTTCAAGAGTCAAGCATTCTTTTGAGCTCCACAATCCAACCGTAATAGTCATCATTCTGTTGATCACGCGGTAAATGAGACTGAGACTGGATCAACGATATTAATTCTTGAGCTCGATTTAACCTTCTTCTAGATATTCTTGACCAGTCAGGATTAGCTGCAAACCGTTCTATAAGTACGAGTGACATCTCGGTTTATCCTTTCTCAATCCGATCATCCAACCTATATGTCAATAGATATTACCTGTTGCAATTATCACAGCTCATACAGGTCTCAAAAATGATCAAGCTCATTGTGTGATTAGCGAGGCACATGCCACTTTTTCGGCTGTCAAAAATATCAATTGTCATAGATATTCTCAAGAGATAGAAACCGCCTTGTTCCCCTATTTCACTAATCTTATGAACATCTGCTCTTGCTTAGATAGTGCTCAAAATCAAGAGTAGCGATTAAACAGCTTTAAAAGCTAAAAAATTAGAGACTGTTCTCTATTCCATGAACAGTCTCTAATTGTAATAACCATCACTGAATAAAACTAATACTAGAAAGAAGGTTGTTCAGGAGGTGTCATTCCTTCAGGTTGACCCACGCCAGGGGCTGCTGGGGCCTCACTAGGGGTGATAGCACCTTCTGGTGCTGCTTCAGGAGCACCTTCTTCTGGGGATACTTCGCCTTCCATGGCGGGTTGCTCAGCTCCACCTTCAGGAGCTTCCATTGTGTCAGAGCTTTCAGGAGCTTCCATTGTGTCAGGGCTTTCAGGAGCTTCCATTGTGTCAGAGCCTTCTTCAGGAGGAGCTTCCATTGTAGGTTGCTCAGCTCCGCCTTCAGGAACTTCCATTGTGTCAGAGCCTTCTTCAGGAGGAGCCTCCATACTTTCTTCAGGAGCAGCCTCCATCTCGGAACCGCTGGGGTCATCAGACTCCATAGCCTCAGGAGTATCAGCAGCTCCTTCTGCATCAGGTGAGCCTTCTTCTACCTGACTTGCACCAGAACAGCGAGAGTTTAGGGGAAAGTTTTTGCAGAGAATTTCCATCGCTTCAGGAGACAGTTCTTGCTCTTCTGCTTCTGTCTCCTCTGCCTGGGCAAGACGAACTGAAGATGCGTCCGCCAAACCTGGTAATGCTAGAACACTAGACACACCAATAAGAGCGGAAAGTAGCTTAATTGAAAATAGAGATTTTGATTGTGTCATAGGATTTCCTTTGCCATTTGAGGACTTACTGCCCTAGAGCCTACGATTTAAAAGTGAATTATTTGAGAATTTGGCTTTAATTACTTAGCCCTCAAACAAATTTCCCCATGTGTAGTATCTCTGAAAGCTATGCTCATGGCTATTTTGAGCGCTCTTTTAGTCTCGGTATTATTTTTTGCCAGCCAAACATAAAATCGAATGGCGGCTGTAATCTAACGGGCTGATCTGCTTTAAATGAGGAATTGTTCAGGAAACTACAAGTCGACCGGGTAGCCCTATCCCTTGCTATGATTTTGAATATTCTCCATATGAATGGATAGGCAAGTCCAGTTTGGTGGGTAATATCTTCTTGTGGTTTGGGTTAAAAGCCGTTTTGCTGGGCTACCGTCTCACTACAGTCATATGGCATAGGGCGGGGAACAACAGTGAGGCTCCTTGTAGCGGGCCGAGTACTGAAGGGTAGGGGGTGAGTTGTGAGGTAAAGAGGAGAACTGCGAACAAACTTTTGTGCAAACGTAACCCAAGCTCGCAAATTTTGGAAACATACGAATCCATAACTATTTCAGAGTACCAGGCAACTGCAGGCAGCTTTCGCGAAGGCACTTGGGACCATGATGTATCCCAGAACCGGGATGCTCTGATCCAAGCTATGCCTCGAAATCCGGGTCGTATTCTTGATCTTGGTTGTGGTCCTGGCCGAGATATGACTGCTTTCAAAGCTGAAGGGCATGAGGTTATAGGATTGGATGCCACGCCAGCATTTGTAGAAATGGCTAAACAAGCGACAGGCTGTGAAGTTTGGAAGCAGACCTTTCTGGCGTTAAATTTACCTGACCAATTCTTTGATGGTATATTCGCAAACGCCTCGTTATTGCATGTTCCCCAAGTTTCTATGGTTCAGGTTTTACGAGATTTATGGAAGGCTTTAGTCCCCCAAGGTGCCCTGGTCATGTCCATGGCTAGGGGAGATAGTGAGGGACTTGTGTCTCGTCCCTTGGGCCAACGATTTGTGTCTTATTGGGAATATCAAACCCTTGCCCCCTTGGTACAAGCAGCAGGGTATAGAGTGACCCATCACTATTACCGCCCTCCCCATCTGCTGTTACATCAGCAACAATGGATTGTTATTGTTGCCCACAAACCTGCTTTAGCCTGATCGTCGGAGGGGGTATTTCCCATGACTGGATGGTATCTCTACATTGTTCGCACCCAAAATGGTTCCTTATATACAGGCGTCACTACAGATATTTCTCGTCGCTTGGATGAACATAGGAACAGTAAAAAAGGGGCCAAATTTTTGCGTTCTAAAGGCCCATTACAGCTTGTCTATCATCAGCCTATGGGGAATAGAGCTCATGCCCAGAAGATGGAATATCATATTAAACAGCTACCAAAGCATCAGAAAGAGAGACTCATTTTAGCTCAACCCAACCCGCAGGATTTGTGGGCTTGGTTGGAGTCAGAGTTCAAGTTAATGCCTTAGCTGTGACGATACCCAAAGCAGCTATCGACGGCATCACTATTTAATAGTCTGTGGATCAAATCATGCATCGAATCAAAACAATTGGGCTGTTCGGTTTTATTGCAGTCGGAATGCTCATTAGTACTATTTCGCTGCAGACTTCGATGGCTCGGAAGAGATCTAATGTTAAATCTCGGAATGCTTCTGGAGCATCCACTATTGTTTTGAAAAATGGTGATATGAGTTTAGGGGCTGACATCCCTGGGTTTTGGCATCATCAGTGGGTAGGAAAAGGTAAAATCAATGTCTCTCGCGATACCCAAGTCTTTAAACATGGTCCTGCTGCTTTAAAAGTGTCTACTGCTGATGGTCCAGCTAAAGGTCAAGCCTCCCAGCTAATCAAGGGCAATCCGGGGCAATCCTTTGTATTGAGTGGTTTTGCCAAATCAAAGGGACGGGTCAAGGTCAATGTTGCGGTTCAGTCCTTTTCTAAAGAAACAAAACCTATCAAGTTTCAACAAGTTCAATACCTGCAAGATACTCAAAATTGGACTTCTTTTTCCCAAGAAGTCACCCTTCCTAAAGGAACACACCGGTTTGGCATTGTTTTACTGGTGGAAGGGCAAGGCCATGCCTGGTTAGATGAAGTTAAACTCACTGGTACGACGGTTAAAAATATTGGGGGTGATCCGACCAACTTACCGCCACCCAAGAAACAAGACCCAACTGTAGCCATGCAGGGTTACTTCCCGAAATATCCCCAGGCCTGGTTAAAATTCCACGAGCAACATTTACAACTGACTCGTAAACGTCAGATTAACGTTGCCTTTTTGGGAGATTCCATCACTCAGGATTGGAAAAAACATAAATCCCTTTGGCGGCAACATTATGGCAAATACGGTGCCGCTAACTTCGGAATTGGTGGCGACCGGACTCAACAGATCCTATGGCGGATTGACCAGGGCCTGTTTGATCATATGCAGCCGCAGGTAGTGGTTCTCAATATCGGGGTGAATAATCTCTTGGGGAATCCATCTGAAGCAAACCGAATTGCAGCAGGAATTGAAAAAATTGTTGCGACAATCCGTGACAAAAGTCCGCAAACCAAGATATTGCTCTTGGGAATCTTCCCGACCGGACAACAGCCCAATACACCGATTCGTAAAAAAATTCAGGCTATCAATACCCGTCTCGCCAAGCTCGATAATGGTAAGTCGATCTACTTTCTGGATATCGGATCGGAGTTTTTGGCGACCGATGGCAGTATAAAAAAGAAGATGATGCCGGATTATCTACATTTATCTCGTCAGGGGTACCAAATTTGGGTAAATTCGATGCGAAGGCAGTTTACTGAAATCCTGAACTAATAGAGAGGGCTTGAAGAACTTTATAATCAACAGCTCAAGAAGTATCTATTTTTTTATTATTTCATACTCTGAATCTACAGAGAATAACTATCATGCAAGACTATAGTCATGCTGGTACTTAAGATGTTTTGGGTGCTGTAAAGTTTTTGGATGGAAATTTTTAATGGGATTGTACTAGATGCACGATTTTTTCTGCTGTTTGCGACTATATAATGTTTTTGAAAAAATACATTTCTGACTGAAGTTATACCCTAAAGTTTTTAATTTATACATATTTGTAGACATCGTAGAACTAAGCTAGTTAAATATCTAGCGATTGATATT
>CALDHF010000138.1 GCA_937941595.1 uncultured Acaryochloris sp.
GTCGCCATTATTGGCAGTGGCTATATTGGGTTGGAATTTTCCGATGTTTATACCGCCTTAGGCAGTGAAGTCACCATCATTGAGGCCTTCGACACGTTGATGCCCGCCTTTGATCCTGATATTGCCAAAATCGCCAAGCGGGTCCTGATAGATCCGCGGGATATCGACACCCATACCGGACGACTAGCCCAGAAAGTAACCCCCGGTTCCCCCGTGGTGATTGAACTCGCAGATGTCAAAACCAAAGAAGTGGTAGACGTTCTGGAAGTGGATGCCTGTTTAGTCGCGACAGGTCGAATTCCAGCCACTAAAAATCTGGGTTTGGAGTCCGTGAGCGTCGACACCGATCGCCGGGGGTTTATTCCCGTGAATGATCGGATGCAAGTCTTGAAGGAAGACAAGGTGATTCCCCATCTCTATGCCATTGGCGATGCCACAGGCAAGATGATGCTGGCCCATGCTGCTTCCGCCCAAGGTATTGTGGTGGTAGAAAATATTTGTGATCGGCCTCGGGATGTGGACTATCGGAGTATCCCCGCCGCTGCCTTTACCCATCCAGAAATCAGTTTTGTGGGTCTTACCGAACCCCAAGCCAAAGAGCTAGCTCAAACCGAAGGCTTTAAGATCAAAACAGTGCGGTCCTACTTCAAAGCTAATTCCAAAGCCTTAGCAGAAAACGATGCGGATGGCCTTGCCAAGCTTATCTACCGCGAGGATACTGGCGAGATTCTGGGGGGACACATTATTGGTTTACATGCAGCCGATCTGATTCATGAAGTCTCCAATGCTGTGGCCCAAGGACAACCGGTTCAAAGTCTTTCGAAGCTAGTCCATACCCATCCCACTATTTCCGAGGTCTTGGATGAAGCCTTCAAACGGGCGGCGGTAGGATTCTCACATGGGTGAGCGATTGCTTTCGCCCCAAGCAGAAGCCGTAATAAGCCAGCTTAACTCGTTATAATTATTGGACTGTAGCTGCCGTCTTGTTCGTATGCAAATCCGCCGTCGTCCTCCTAGTGTGGCCGTTAACGTTCTAGAGCTGCAATATCAGATTAAAACGCCTGAAAATGAACCTCGCAATATTTTGGAAAAAATTGTCTGGTTCAAAGAGACAGAAGTTGAGCAGATGCGGGAAAAACTGCCTCTGCTACAGCTGCGCAAACAACTAGCAGGTTGTAAACCACCTCTAAATTTTGTGGAGGCTCTCCAACAGGGGCAGACTCAGCCTGCCCTGATCGCAGAAGTCAAAAAAGCATCACCGAGTAAAGGGGTTTTACGTCAAGATTTCAACCCAGTGGCTATTGCCCAGGCTTATGAAGCTGCAGGGGCCTCCTGTCTGTCGGTGTTGACCGATGCTGAGTTTTTTCAAGGCAGTTTTGACTACCTACAGCAGATTCGAGCCGCCGTCAATCTACCGCTACTGTGTAAGGAATTCATTATCTACCCGTACCAAATTTATTTAGCTCGGGTCCGCGGGGCAGATGCAGTCCTGTTAATTGCAGCGATCTTAAGCGATCAAGATCTCACCTATTTTTTGAAAATCGTTAAGTCCGTCGGCATGACTGCATTAGTCGAGGTACATACAGCGGAAGAGCTCAAACGGGTGATGCAGATTGATGGGGTTGAACTCATTGGTATTAATAATCGGGATTTGGAAACCTTTACCGTTAATCTAGACGTCACCTGTAATGTCTTAGCGGCATATGGTGCATCCTTCCAAGATCGTAATATCTTAGTGGTCAGTGAATCTGGTTTACAGACCTGCGCCGATATCGCCAGAGTTGGGCAAGCAGGGGCTACTGCCGTATTGATTGGGGAATCCTTAGTTAAAGACGCTGATGAATCAGCGATGATCAGTGAAAAAGAACGGATGCAAGCTAAAATTTCAGCCCTTTTTCCCTGAGTTCACAATCCAGTGCTCTGGCCAACTTAGGTTGCTATCTCAATGGATTACCAAGGAGTGATCGTCTTTTGATCGCTGTCATCGAGACCTTATTATCATTTGCAGGTGGGTTATGGGGATAGTTCCTCTTCCTTCACATATTCACTATGAGCTCTTACTTCAGATTTTAGAGCGGCAGACTCTGCCATCCCTGAACCCGAGTTCAGATGAATACCTACAAGCTCGGCAAGTGGTGGTTTCACTGCGCAAAGCCTTGGCCTATCAAAAAAATTTAGAAAACCGATGTCGCCACCTAGATCGGCCCGTAGAACATCGATGGTCTTTAAATGATGGCCGTCCGCAGAATCATTCTTATTAAGGCAAGCAGACTGATATCCTGCCAACACTCGCTAAAAAAACACGGTGCTTATCCATAGCTTTACAAATCGCCTGTTAAACTGTTCCAAAGTAGATTACACCCAGTAATTGTCTTCTCAGGGAGCCTTAGATTGGCAGAACAGTTGGAAATCAATTTGGAGATTGACGGTCCGGTTGAGACCGACGAGCAGCAACCCTCTTCAGATTTGGAGGAGTCTTTGGTGATGATGCAGGAGCTATCAGAGATGACAACCGACGCTTTACCTCTATCTCCAGACAGCATTGATTCGGATGCAACACTGCTAGCGACGACTGGGGAAGAGGAAAAAGAAGGCCCCCAACAACGGATTAAGCTTTTAGAACAAGCCCTCGAACAATGTCAGACCTATATCGATGAATTGAAGTCACAGCTGGTCGATCAAGCTTTTTTAGCAGAACAGCTAGCGACAACGGAAGAGTTTTCTCATATTCAAAAGCAAGCTGTGATCACCTTGCAAGAACAGCTCGCCAATCGTCAGCAGCTACAAGACGAGTTGGAGGCATTGCAAAAATCTAAGGCGGATCAAAATGATCGTCTGGCTGAACGAGATGCCAATATCCGCTTTAAGGATGCTGAATTGGCAAAGCTCCATGACCAAGTGGCGGAAGAACGCCTGGCACTGGAACGCTTACAAGATCAATCCGAACGGCTGTCGCTCCAGATTCAGTCTTCCCAGAAAACAGCCGTTCATGAGACCCAGCAGCGAATTATTGCCCAAACAACGGCAGAACGATTGCGAACACAACTACGCGAATGTGAAGCGGCCATGCAAACCTTAGAGGTGCAGTTACAGCAATCTCGGGACAGTTACAAGCAGCAGCAGGAGATCATTACGGCCTTACAAAATGCCAGTAAGTCAGACTCCCATAAAAACCAAGCGATTCAGGGTTTGAGTGCCAGTTTGCTGAAAGCCCAAAATAAATTGGTCGACCTAGAGACACAATGTTCTAATCAGTCGATCATGCAGGCCCAATTTCAACATTCAACCCAAGAGTTTGCAGAGAAAGCTCAAGAGTGGCAAAGTCGCTCAGAAGAATTAGAGCAGCAAGTGGCTGAAATGCAAGAGCAAATTCTGCATCAGGCTCAGCAAGCCAGCGAATATGAGACCGCCGTCCAACATTGGAAAGACCGCTCGTTCACAGCGGAGCAAACCATTGCCCAGATGAAACAAATCCTGGAGCATTTGTTATCTAATCGCCAGGACACCGACCCGCCGTTACCCGCAACCTTGGATGATGCCATCGTAGCCCTCTCGCAGACCTGTGCAGCCGAAGATTTAGACACCACTGCTGCCCGCAAAAATCTTAAGCTTGATTTACCAGCCTTGTTACACCGCTGGCGTCATACTAAGCTTTGAGCTTGCTAGCTTCATCCTATAAACTTGCGCTTGATCATAGCTTGAAGGATATGAACCTCTCTTCTCCAGACGTATCTCCCCCCGATCAGGCTTTGGTGTCTCCTGCAGTACAACCTTGTGATCATCCCCAGCAAAATCCTCTAAAAATAGGGATTATGGCGTCCGGAACAGGGAGTAACTTTGTTGCGATCGCAGATGCGATTTCCCAACAGCATCTAGCCGCTCAAATCCAGCTCGTTATCTACAATAACCCCAATGCCCCCGTCGCTGACCGGGCCAGAGAACGAGGGATTCCAGCCGCCCTATTAAATCATCGCGATTTTTCCCAGCGAGAAGCGTTTGATCAGCAAATTGTGGACCTGCTGCATACAGCCGATGTGGAATGGGTGGTGATGGTGGGTTGGATGCGTCGGGTCACCCACGTCTTAATTGATGCCTTCCCCGATCGCATTATCAATATTCATCCCAGTCTATTACCCAGTTTCCCAGGAATCCGGGCTATTGAGCAGGCTATCGAGTACGGGGTCACAATATCGGGCTGTACCGTCCATATTGTCCGTCTAGAAGTCGACAGTGGTCCGATTTTGATGCAGGCTGCTGTGCCCGTGCATCCAGAAGACACTCCCACTAGCTTGCACCATCGTATCCAGGTCCAAGAACATGACATTATTATCCAGGCCATTGCCCAGATTGCCCAGCCCCACACTTCCCATAACCTCCTAACGCACCGTCATTAGGTATACCTGCGATTAGGTCGGTTTTTGACCTGGGTTCGAGTCCCTAAACGTGGGTCAAAGATGTAATTTTGTTTTTGCCTCGGCAAACATAGCACTCTATTACATCTACTCGTTAGAATTGAGGCCTGCATCATTCCGGTCAAGATATGGAAGTCCGGCTCCAAAAATTATTATCTCAATGGGGTATTGCTTCTCGCCGTCAGGCCGAACAATTGATTGCAGCTGGCCAAGTCCACCTCAACGGTCGTCCCGCCCAGTTAGGAGAAAAAGCCGATCCAGACCGGGATCAAATCACATTGAATGGCCGTTTACTCAAACCTATCAATCGCCCTCAGCAGGTCTACCTGCTCCTCCATAAACCTAAAGGTGTGGTTTCAACCTGTAAGGATCCCCAAAGTAGACCCACTGTGCTGGACTTGCTGCCTCCAACCTATCGGACTGGGCAAGGGCTACATCCAGTCGGTCGGCTAGATGTGGGGTCAACGGGAGCACTGCTCCTCACCAACGATGGCGACTTGACCTTTGCCCTCACTCATCCTCGCCACCATATTGCCAAAACCTACGAGGTTTGGTTAGAAGGCTGTCCTCCTGCCCCGATCTTGGCCCAGTGGCGACAAGGTGTTTGGTTAGATCAGAAGCGAACGTTACCGGCGCAAGTGAAAATTTTAAAGCCTTACCAAAATCACACCAATTCTATCTGTCTAGAAATTATTCTCCAAGAAGGAAGAAATCGTCAAATTCGTCGTATTGCTGAACAACTAGGCTATCCTGTACGCCGCCTGCATCGGACCCAGATTGCTTCCATCTCTTTGCACTCACCATCAGGTAAACTATTACCCCAAGGAAGCTATCGATCCCTCACCTCTGCGGAACTAGATAGTCTGCAACACATGATCACAGTTAGGAGCAGTATCAGCCCCAAAAGGAGTACCCATTATGGATCCGCTCGACGTTGAGCCAGGTTTAACGCAAACTCTGACAGAAATTGGTGCTCACTTACGCGAAGCTCGTCAAGCCCAGAATAGCTCCCTAGAGGAGATTTCAGCACAAACGATGATTCCGACTCGTTTGCTGGCAGCCATTGAAGAAGGTCGCTCAGAAAATTTACCAGAGGCCGTCTATACCCGAGGATTTATTCGCCGATTTGGCGATACGGTGGGCTTAAATGGCACAAACCTTGCCGATGTGTTTTCAGGGACTCTCAGCCAAGATCAGCTTGAGACTGAAGCTAAGACCAAAAAACGCAAGAAACGTGTGGGTGGATTGCGAGGCGGTCTCAGACCTGTCCATTTATACGTGCTCTACATTGTCCTGATTATGTCAGCGGGCGTCGGGTTATCTTACTTGACCAATCCTTCCGTGTTAACCTCGTCTGGAGAGTCCCCCACCAGCCCGGAAGCTGACACCCCATCATCCCCTGCTGTCCCTAAAAGCCCATCAAAATCTACGGCCCCAAAGTCAACTCAACCCGTCAAGTCTTCAACCACTGTCAATCCCGACACCGTTCGGGTTGATCTGACCATTAAAGAAGCCTCATGGGTCGAAATTGTGGTTGATGGCAAAGTCAGTTACGAAGGCATCTTATCAGCGGGAGCCAATAAAACCGTGGTAGCGAAAAAACAGCTCGTGATTCGGGCAGGTAATGCCGGAGGAGTACTTCTAGCAGTCAACAAAAAACCTGCCAAGCTGATGGGGCAATCTGGTGCCATCGAAGAATTGAAGTTAGAGCCAAAAACATTAACGGGTCAATCAACTTAGCAGCGACTACCCCAACAATCGACCTCGCAGCACATGCCACTGGGTAGGCGAGAGGGGTAGCCCTAAAAAGAGAGGTAAACAGACAATAAAACTGACCAAACTGGCAAACAAAAGGGTGACGGCAACCGCCCTCCAATGCCTAGAGGGGGACTGTAACCAGCCATCTAACAGCCAAGCAATGGCCAAGCTACTAAACATGGATGCTGGCATATAGTGATACAAAAATGTGCAGCGACTGACCCCAATCCAAGGCAGAAAATTCGCGAGGTAGTTGACGCCCATATAAAGGGGCACCCAAACCTGTTCATTAGGTGCGACCAATCTGGGACCGCCTCCGTCTGGCCGACCATTCATCACCTGCCAACCTTGTAGAAGCCACCGAGCTAACACATAGAAAATGGCAAAGGTTGTCAACCACCACAGGATGGGATTGCCGGTCGCATAGACACTGTAAATCCATTGCCCAGCATCCTCAGGCAGAGGTGGACCCGTCACGGGCACAGGTTCTGTCGTGCTTTGGGTAACTTGATAAAAATAGCTAATGGGTTTGAGCAGCAGGGGCCAGGTATACCAAGCCGAACAAAAAGGATGGACTTCAGCGCCCCCTACGCGCCGATGGTAGCTGAAAATTTCTTGGTGAACTTGCCAAAAATTATATTCAGGGTTTTGGTATAGGTGAGGGATCCACAGCAAACTGTAGACGATCAATGCGATCGCAGGAATGTAGACAAAGAGTTGCAGCAACGATAACTCGGGTAAATGCTGGAGGGACAACTTCTGAGAGGGCAGCCCCTGGAGAGACTGCTGCATAAACCACCGTTGCTGAACCCATTTGGCCACAAACCAGGCCAGATACAGCCCGAGTAGAAACCCTAGGCCATTCCATTTGACGGCAATGGTGGCACCAAAGCTGATGCCTGCACCCGCCAACCACGCATTCCGCCTTTGGCCTTGATAATTAAGAGCAATAAGGACCAACCAATGGGCTAGCAAGCCAAAGAACAGGATATGGACATTGAGTAACGCATAGCGAGACTCCACAAGCAATAGACCGTCCAAACTAGCTAAGCCAGCCGTGATCAAAGCAAAAGTGGGACGCTTACAGAGCTGATAGGCAATTCCGGCCAGCACGAGGGGAATCCAGGATCCAATCAGCGCATTCACCCATCGGAACCCCCAAGGGTTAAACCCCTTAACCGCGATCCCCAGACCGATCAAATATTTGCCCAAGGGGGGATGGCCATCAAAAAATTTTGTCTGGGTTAGATAATGATGACCAAACTTTGCAAAATAAATCTCATCGAAGACTAGGGTATTAAAACGCTCTAGCCCCCAGAAACGAAAGGCTAGGGCAAAAAACCAAATGCAGACCAACCCTCCCCAAAACCAGCGTGGCAGAGAAGAACGACGAAGACTAACGGGTTGTCCCATCTAGGCTGCGTTTTCCAAAGCAGCCGTCCGGATTGCAATCTGTTGGGTGCGATCGCCACGCTTTAGAGTGAGTTGCAGTCTTTGACCCACATCTGTATTTTCAACAAAGGTTTGTAGTTGACTCGCATCTTTAATGGTTTGACCATCAACCGCCACAATCACATCTCCCCAGCGAATGCCTGCCTCCGCTGCAGGGGTATTGGGGAACACTTTCATCACCAAGGCACCATCTGTTTCCGGCAGGATTAAGGGTGAATTTGGATCGTCATTATTATCGTGAGCTTGCTGAGGCGTCAAGGTCGTCATTTGCACACCCATATAGGGATAAGCAATTTTTTCACCTCGAACCAGCTGATCCTTCAGACTTTTGGCTTTGTTGATGGGAATGGCAAAACCAATCCCCATGGCATCCGCTCGAATTGCCGTATTGATCCCAATTACATCTCCAGAATCGCTCAGCAGCGGCCCTCCCGAATTACCCGGGTTGATGGCAGCATCAGTTTGGATAAAGTCCAGCCGCTTCCCAGGGATACCCACTTCAGCACTGGTCCGATGCATCGTACTGATGATCCCGAGGGTCACGGTATTATCTAAGCCCACGGGATTCCCTACGGCAATGGCCCAGTCACCCACCTGCGCTTGATCCGAATCCCCTAAGGGGGCGACAGGCAAAGGTGATTTTACCCCTCTCAGTTTGACAACAGCTAGATCTGAGATCTCATCTACTCCGCGGACATCACCTTCGAAATTGCGGCCATCTTTGAGGGTGACCAAAACCGTATCAGCTTTACTGACCACATGGGCATTGGTGAGAATAATCCCCGAGCTATCAATAATGAAACCTGATCCTTGGCCTCGCAACCGATCTTCACGGGGGCCGCGAGAATAGCCATCGGGACCAAAAAAGTCTCGCAGCAACGGATCATCGAAAAAGGGGTCAGCGGCAGGGCGAACGACCTTACGTTCTGTATCAATTCTGACCACGGTGGGACCCACGTTTTGGACTGCTTCTGAGATGAAATTATGGGGAACAACTTGATCGGGATCGGCTGTTGACAAAATTTTAGTTGCAGCACTAGTGGGCGGGGTAACACTCTGTGCATTCACGGGCGAGGAGCCTAACGTCACACCGATAAACAGCAGCAGGGCCAGCGCTATTTTCAATGTTTTGGTCGCCACTGAAAACCTAGGTCTTCGCTGCCTATGAATAGAAGACAATACTCGGAAAAACATAGAAGAAATCATATTCATGGGTATCTTGCTGCTTTGCTGCCACAGTCTACGCTATAACAAGTTTAATCCTTCCTTGCCGTAGCTATGATGACGAACGGTGGGGTGACCCGTACTTGCAGCCTAAATCCATGAGCCAATCTCCAACTGACAACTCCATTTCTGAGTCAAGTTCAAGCTCTGAACAGGACATCCCTGAACCCAAATATGGTGAGCGTTTAATCCAAGCAGGAGAGTTGATTACTTTCCCCAATCCCCGAGTGGGTCGCCGCTATGACATTCACATCTCTTTGCCAGAATTCACCTGCAAATGTCCCTTTTCGGGATATCCCGATTTCGCCACGATTCATCTCACCTACATTCCTGATCAGCGAGTCGTTGAACTGAAGGCGCTGAAACTCTATATCAATAGCTATCGCGATCAATATATCTCCCATGAAGAATCTGTCAACCAAATTTTGGATGATTTTGTTGCTGCTTGCGATCCTTTAGAAGCGGTTGTTAAGGGAGATTTCTTGCCTAGGGGTAATGTTCATACAGTGATTGAAGCTCGACATCAGAAGTAGAGCCTGAGGCCAGATGGGATCTGGAAGCATTGAGACAGACCTGCAATCTTTTCTAATCTGTATGGAACGAATGGGCGAGCCTAAGCCCGTAGAGGATAGAAACGCATCAAACCCACAAACCCGAGTCCTAGAAATAGTTGAGCTGAAGGAGGAGCTATTAGAAAACTACAGATACTGCTTAGTAAGCCTGCACAAATCGCAGCAACAGCGTGAACTTCCTCAATTTCTTTTAATTTAATACCTAGAACAAGGCAAAATACTGCCATTACTAAGAAAAAACCACTAAACATTGGACTCCATCACCCATAGATAATTGTTATTCAATGAGGTTCACAGATTAAGTTCATTAAATAAACTAAATACATGATCGATTAACGATTGTACCAAGTCTATCATCTATATTTTAAGTATTTTTGCTTATTGATTTGTATTTATGATGATTCAGGTTGTCCTTACTTATCAGGCATGATTCCCATACATCTTGATCAGAGTCAGGATATCAAAGACTATGGCAGCGAGGAGGTTCCCATCCTTAAGACCAAAGGTGACAACGTGAGAATTCATTGTTGAACGAGCGATTGACCAGTCCAAGCAACAGGTAAAGACTATCCTTGCGGATGATTCACCATTGATGTGTCAGCGGTTGATCTTCAAGGAGATTAAACATGGGCATCGATCTACTCCACATGAGTAGGCTGGACCTTAGCTGCGGTGCGCAGGATTTGACCCGCCAACATGGCAGCACCAAACCCATTATCAATATTAACCACGCCAATACCAGGGGCACAGGAATTGAGCATGGTCAGCAAAGGGGCTAAGCCATTGAAACTAGCGCCATAGCCAATACTAGTGGGCACGGCAATGACGGGAGAATCAACCAAACCTGCAACCACACTGGCGAGGGCGCCTTCCATACCTGCAACTACAATCAGGACGTCAGCTGTTGCGATCGCATCTCGGTTACGTAACAACCGCTGAATTCCGGCCACGCCCACATCCCAAAATCGAATCACCTCAAACCCCCACAGCGCCGCAGCAACAGCCGCTTCTTCTGCTACACCTTGGTCCGCGGTTCCAGCGGAGAGAAGGCCAATCCGACCGGGATGCTTAGGAGTCGCTGGCGGGGGGGCAGTGGTACAGATTTTGGCTTTGTCGTA
>CALDHF010000139.1 GCA_937941595.1 uncultured Acaryochloris sp.
TGAGAAGTCTGGGTACACAATAATTTTGGTTTCAGATTTTCTTTCAGGAACGTGAAACAGCCCTGTAGGGAAATGGGCCTGCATGCTCTCAATAAAGAAATGATGGGATAAATTTGGCGCAACTAGATAGCGGATATTCCCTAACTCATTCAGCTGGGCAACCAGAGAGGGGTAGGCTTGAATCGGAGAAATCAGAACTAAATCATTGGTACTCAGGCGAATAACTGTCATGCGAGTCCCAACACTAAGTCCTGAATAACGAAGGGATTGTTCCGCTACCCATAAGTTAGTGTCAATTAGTCTGAGCATGACCGTTGATTGAAAAGTACTAAGTCTGAAATTACGGTTGTGTGGCGGCCTTGGCAAACTTACCTAGGGCTTGTTCAATCTTATTCAACACTTGATCACAGCCTTCAATTTGATGTCGCTGTGCTAAATATTGAGGATTGTTATAAGCCAACCAGACCTGACCCGCTTTATCTTCCCAAATCAAGGCTTTTTGAGGTAGATCAATCGCCACACTCTGACTGCACTGCATCAGCGGTGTACCTACTTTGGGATTTCCAAATACAACCACCTCTGTAGGACGGAGGGTTTGACCGACTGCTCGGGCTCCAGCAGCATGATCAATCTCAGCAAACACAGTCATCCCTTTGACCTTGAGGGCATTCACCAATCGGTCGGCTGTAACTGAGACCGTATGATTGCTTTTGACTTTGATCAGACCCTGGTCGTCAGCATTTGTTGTTGAGGATTCATGATGGGCTGCCTCAGCCTTGAGAGGTCCGTGAGTTAGATCCCCCATACTGAAGGACAAAGTACACAAAGATAACAACAGCAATTGGCGCAACATCATGAATTCCTTAAACTTACATCTTATGACTGTATAGAAATGGAGACTAGCGTCCCATATTTCGCTTCAACTCTTCCAATTCGGCATCTCTCTCCCAATTCTTGAACTGCTCTTCTAATGGATCAGGGTCACCAAGAGAAACCTTTTGATACCAACCACTCGATGGATCTGGTGCTTTAGACGTTGAGGGGGTGGATCGAGGTTGACGAGAAGCTTGTTGAATTTTTTCTTTGACCTCTTTGTGCCGAATCTGAATCTTCTCCAATAATGATTGGGTTTGTTGCAGACGAGTTTTCGTCACTTCCATTTGTCCCCATTGCTGGTTCCCTTGACTCAGCAGTGAGGCTTCTCGTTCCTTCGCTGCTGTGACCAAATCTTGTCGCCCCGCGCCTTCGGCTTTCTTAATGCGTTCATGCCATCGCTGAATTTCATTGGCAGTCGCTAGGATGGCGTCTTGCTGACGTTGCTCTTCTGCTTTTAACTCAGTCAATAATTTGGTTGTTTTTACTTCCTGCTCTCGCACATTATCAGCTAGAACTTGTAATTCCAAATGCGGATTAACGCGAAGGAATTCTTCTAGTTGTTTTTCTAAAAAGCGATTTACATCATCAAAAACACTCATCTTGGCAGCCTCTATAAGCGAATTGGCTCAACTCCACTCTTCCGAGTTTGTCACATTTTATTGGGGTGGGTTAGCGCTCTTTCAGCATTTCCTCTATCGTGCTCTCTGCTGCATTGAGTGTAGATAGCTTGAACCGTTGTCAAACATTAATCAGGGCTTGATGGCGTAAATACTCAACCACAGACCAGTACCAATCCATATTGCTTGAGAGGGCATAAGCAATAAACTTAAGATTTTCAGGGTGATCCGTAAACAGGGGTTGAAAATCTGTCCCTAAGAGTTTATGAGGATTTCCCCAGGTATGAACCACATAATTTTGGATATCTTTGGGAACCTCTGCTTCGACGATGATGGGTTGGAGCTCTGGGGGTAATAAAACTTCTATCTGTTGGATCATCGCGTGAATCGAAGTGGGCTTTCCTTGACCAATATTGAATACTAACTCCGAAATATTATCGATCTGAGGTCGGGGGTGGGGCAAGGTGAGGAGATAGAGGAGCGCCCGTGATACTTCGGCCGCAAAGATCGTATCTCGGGTTTGTTCGCCAGGTTTGAACTGACCTGTTCGCCCCCATAATTTAAACGGAGTTTGTTCCAACGCATGCCACAACACTTGGGTATACAGATTGCCATACTTGCCTTTATGCTGCTCTGTGACACCATAGACTGAAAAAAAACGACAAATTTGGACGGATAAATTGTTGCAGAGGGCTTGTTGGATAGCCATATCTTCCATCATTAATTTAGCCGCTTCATACAGGGAGGCGGGCCATACTCTCTGATCCTCAAGGGAAGGGCGCTTTTTACAGAGGCTACTGGTAGATGCAAAGATAAGGCGAATGTTTTCGGCAACGCACCATTCTAGTATCGTTTTCCAAATCGCGACTTCATCCAACACCTCTGAGAGATCGTGAAAATGAGGAACACTGGATCGGCCCCCCACAAAAATCAAAATATCAGGCTGAGCATTGGGTTGAAATGCATACTCTCGATGACATCGGGTATCCACCCGATCTCGGAGAATAGCCGGTAAATTGTCTCGTTTCCCGAGGCGCAAATCATCATTGATGGTGAGGTGATCGAGGGGGTATCCATACTCAAAGAGCTTGGTAATCAGATGAGAGCCAACTTGGCCACATCCGCCCATAACACAGATTCGTTGGGTGTTTAACGACTGTATTTCTTGGCGATGGGGATCCTTCAAGGTTTTGTCGACATACCAATTACGAATGTCTTCAGCCTGGAGGTTGAGCAAATCTAGTTTTGTCGGCGACATGGGGCTAGGGTGAAGCTTTTGTTGGCAATCTATACAGGGAATTTGGCCTTAAACCTGAAAATCTTGCAATGCTGTTGTTTAGGAGTTTACCGTACCCATGGTTTCTGGCTTTAGCAAACCCACGGAAGCGAACAAATGTCACACAGGAGCATAGGAGGTATAGAAACGATGCATTTGCTCCTAATCAATGGTAGCGGCTTGACCTTACCCCGATTCTCCCCCACTGCTTCGAGGTGAGATTTATGGGGGGAGGAAAAAGCGGGTGGGGGGAATCGAACCCCCATCATTAGCTTGGAAGGCTAAGGTTTTACCACTAAACTACACCCGCATTAGGCTGAACATTCAGCACAATTCAGGCTAACACAAATTGACGAATTTTCTGCATGCCAATTCATCTATATAAGGCTAAGTAGATACTAGTGGGTCAGGGTTCCCATCACTGCTTCAATGGGATATGTGGTTTGCAGCTAGCCCGTGCCGGCTCGATCTCTTGCTGGGCATGCAGAATGGGCTAGGATGGGGCTAATTCTTGATAGACCATGCTGATTTACTTTCTTCTAGCTCTGTTACCCACGCTCGCAGCATTTGCTTCAGGCAGTATTGCGATTTATGTGTGGCAACAGCGGTCAGTGACAGGAGCAAAAGCATTTTTTGGGTGCATAGTTTGCATTTTCATCTGGTGTTTCTTTGCGGTCTTAGAGTACCTCAGTCATGATGAAATCACTCGTATTATTTTTGGTAAGCTTCAATACCTAGGTATTCCCTTCTTTTCCGTATTCTGGCTGATATTTACGCTGCAATACACCCATAATGATTCCAAGCTGAATTTTCTCACCACTCGGCTACTCATGATTGTGCCTTTGCTCAGCATGATTTTAGCCTTTACTGATCCTTGGCATGGTCTCATTTGGGCCGCTGTTTCTATGGACAGAACGCCAGTTCCTCAGCTCATCATCAAGCATGGATGGTGGTTTAGCTATGTGATGATGCCTTATATCTATTTATTGCTCCTAGGAGGGGTTTTCGTTCTCCTCTATGCGTATTTTGCGAGTTCTCAGATATATCGCCAACAGATCATCATTTTGTTGACTGCCACTATCATTCCATTTTTCTTCAGTATTTTGTATGTACTGGCTGGGGTACATCTTTATGGTCTAGACTTAACGCCTATTGGCTTTTCTATAAGTAGTCTAATCATCATGGTTGGACTATTTCGAGGCAGGCTTTTTGAAGTATCTCCCATTTCCTATCGCACTGTTTTTTTGAACACCACTGAAGCCGTTATTTTTCTGGACACCAGAAATCATATTGTTGATTTGAACCCTAGTGCCTATCAAGAAAGTCTCCAGAGCAATATTCTAGGAAAACCTTTTAGTACAGCCTTTCCCGCCTATCAACACTTACTCTCCCAACCCCTTACCTCTGAAGTAACGGAAATCCTTAAGCTCTTTCATCCTCAACGCTCCATTGTCAAAGAAGTGAAAATTCGCACTTTGCGAAGTCCAGGGAATCGACCTGTAGGGTCAGTTATAATCATCCGTGATGTCACGATAGAGCGCCGTAGACAAGCTAGGCTGCAACATTTTGCCTACATGGATGATCTCACGGGTTTATGTAATCGTCGGCAGCTAGAAATTGTCGGAGAACTAGCTTTAAGTTCATCAGGCCCAGAAGCATGGCCTCTTGCCTTGTTATATGTAGATCTGAATGACTTTAAACCAATTAATGATACCTATGGGCATCAGATTGGAGATACCGTCCTTATTCATGTTGCAAAATGCTTAAAAACCTGTGTGCGTCAGGGAGATCTTGTTGCCCGTATAGGGGGAGATGAATTTGTGGCCCTGCTCTTTAGGGCCAATCAAGAGGCTGCCGATATTACTCGCCAACGGCTCTCCCAGCGTCTCTGTCAAACGTTAGAAGTGGACCATCATACCCTTCAAATTACAGCTAGCATTGGTGTGGCCTGCCATCCCCAAGACGGCAGTGATTTACAAACACTCTTAAACTGTGCGGATCAAGCGATGTATCAAGATAAGGAATCCTACCGCGCTCGAAAGTTAGCCAGGCCTTTTTTGTCAGACAAGCATTAGGCAATAGGGAATCTCAAAGGATAGGTAGATGAGATGACAGATCCGATCTATTACTTTGCCTATGGCTCTAATCTATGCCGTCCTCGTCTCCAGCAGCGAGTCCCTTCGGCTACCTTTATGTGCCAGGGCCAGTTATTGGCTTACCAACTTCGCTTTAATAAGGTGGGGTTAGATGGCTCTGGAAAAGGAAATATAGAGCAGACAGGAAACATAGACGATTGTGTCTGGGGGGCTGTTTTTCGGGTTCAAGCCTCGGAAGTATCTCATTTGGACAAAGCAGAAAGTTTGGGTGTGGGATATGAACGCCTAAACCTGAGGGTGAAGACCCCCAAAGGCAATATGTCTGTGTTTACCTACTTTGCCCTTCTCAAGGATGATGAGTTGAGACCCTTCCACTGGTACAAAGCCTATGTAGTACATGGAGCCAGAGAACATCGTTTGCCATCGTCTTATATTCAAGAGATTCAAGCCGTTTTATCCATATCTGACCCAGATTCTCAACGCTCCCAACAAAACACATTGCTCCCAGACATCGCTCAACTGAATCAAGACTTGAGGCGGGATAAAGTGCAGTAACCCAAAATTTGATGCTGCCCCCCAAAGATATTGATTAACGGTAGGACGTTGCATACCTTTTTTATCAATATCCCTGTCAATTTTTCGATCGAACTATCCAGGACAATGAGTATTGATACTTACGACAAATATCTACTAAACGGTTGATTTCATCCCTTTTTTGACAAGGTCAAGATACTTTTATAACGATTAATAGCAAAAGGTTCAAAATGAAGCTGAGTCTTGGCATGCTGATGGGGAATCACTGTGTAACCATTCCTCGGTATTTTCTAGGATTAGTATGAATACCCTCACGTCCCGAATTTGCTCAAAAACTAGCTTGGCGATTGGCCTCTATATGATGACCATGGCGAGCCTAGGCTTTCTAGCCCATGCTCAGATTAATGCAATGCAGCTCATGCAGCCAGGTCGTTCAGCACGCCTTTCGCCTTAGCCACGGGTCTTAAAAGATAGCAGCAGGCTGAATTGCAATATTTGGCAGGAGTCTCGTTAATACTTGTTGAAGGACGGCGACGGTCCAATCCGCATCGGCGAGGGTAGTATTTCTGCCTAGGGTTAGGCGCATACCCGTTAATGCTTGGTGATCGGAGTATCCCATGGCTTTTAATATTCGGCTAGGTTCCAGTTTGCCGCTATGACACGCAGAGCCTGCACTAATGGCAATGCCAGCCAGGTTCATTTGTCGGACTAAGGTTTTGCCTGTGATCTGGGCAGGACTATCTGGGGACAAACAAAAGCTGAGGTGATGGGGTAAACGGTGGTCGAGGTCTCCGGTAGGGATCAGATGGGGCGAACTCGCGAGCTGGGAGAAT
>CALDHF010000140.1 GCA_937941595.1 uncultured Acaryochloris sp.
AGCACGGGCGGTGTTAACCGTGCCGGTGAGGACCTCATCATCCTGTTGTCCCAGGATTTGTCCTTTCTTGACCCGATCACCGACCTCTACCGCTAGTTTTTGCAGCTGTCCATCCACTTGCGATCGCACCATCACTTCTTGGATCGGTGCCGTGGTCCCCGTAAAGGATTCCAGGATTTGATCCGTATTCGGTTTGGCAATAGCCACATCAACCGCAGCGGTTTTGGGGCGGGCCTTGGCCTTCTTCGCGTCATCCGCCGCTTGAACGGTACAGGCCGATAGCAATACCATCATTGCCAACCCTAACCCTTGCGATCGCAGATTCGAATACATACTTCACCTTCACTTAGCACTGACACTCCCAGAATGTGTTGCATGACTTAAGTCGCCACAAGCCAAAGGGAGCGTTAATCAGCCCACCTGCTGATTGGTCGTAAAAATAATGGAGAATTTAAATAAAGAGGTGGTATAACCACTACACCGCTCAACGGTTACTGGATACGAATGATTGCGCGATAGATTGTCTCAAAACAAAAAACAATCAGCACTTTAAGGAGTCTACTTAGACTATATGAGAATTCTATTGAGCATTGCTAGGGTCTATCGGCATACCTCACCTAGCTCTTTTGACATATTGCCCTCTAGGTCAAAGGTACCAGTAGAGAGAACGGGGCTCAAAAGGTGATGGACACAACTTGTCTTCAGCTTAAGCCATGCTCTACGGCGTAGACGGCTGCCTGGGTACGGTCTCTGAGTTCAAGTCTCATGAGAATATTGGAAACGTGGTTTTTGATAGTTCCCTCACTTAAATTAAAGGCTTTGGCAATTTCTTTATTCGTATTGCCCTTCGCGAGTAACTTTAAAACTTCGAGTTCTCTGGTTGTCAGTGGTGTCTCGGCTGGAAATGTATGGACCTCACCAGATCGTTGAGTTTTGAGTGAACCAATTAATTTACCTGCAACCTCAGGCGCGAGTTGAAATACGCCCGCATTGGCTAGCTTGATCGCTTGCACTAGATCATGTGGGGGAATGTCCTTCATCAAATAACCACAAGCCCCTGCCAGCAGTGACTGCACAATTAGCTCCTCATCATCAAATGTGGTCAACATAATGATTTGACAATTGGGGAGTGATTGCTTGATTTTAGCCGTTGCCTCAACCCCATTGAGTTCAGGCATTCTGACATCCATCAGGATAATATTGGGTTTCAGGTCAAGGGCTTGCTCTATCGCCTCTGTACCATGAGCGGCCATCCCCACCACCTCCAGATCCTCTTCCAGTTCTAACAAGGAGGAAATGCCTTCTCGGATCAGATACTGATCATCAACCAATAAAATTTTAATTGCCATGGGATTTACTCAGCTCGGTAACCGCCCTGAGGAATACTGATGGCGAGGGTTGTGGCTTGGGGTTGACTAGTGATATTGAGGGTTCCACCCACCAAACTGAGTCGTTCCTGTAAGCCCATTAAGCCGTGGATAGGTTGTTGATTGTTCTGCACTGTCCAATCCGCAGCATCGAATCCCAACCCATTATCCATCAGTTCTAGGGTGATCTGTTGAAGACCAAAATTGAGGTTGATATGAGCTTGGCTAGCATGGGCGTGTTTGTGTATATTGGTCAATCCTTCTTGGAGCACCCGATACAACGTCATCAGCTTAAGACTGCTGTAGTTCACACTCTCTCCAGCTTGATTCAACGTTATATCAAGGTCGCTATGATCCATACGTCGAATTAATTCTTCTAGAGAAGCTTGAAAAGAAAATGGTTTTCCTTCCTGCCGTAAGCTGCTAACGGATGCACGCACATCTTTCAGGGCATCTTGCACAGTTTCTTGAGCATATTTAACTGCATCATAGGCCCGGTCAGGATCTCGCTCTCGATATGCACTTGCTTTTGCCAGTTGGATGTTAATCGCCGCCAAATGATGTCCCAGGCTATCGTGGATATCCCGTGCTAACCGATTTCGCTCTTCTGTAGCTGCTAAGTCAGCGACGCGGCTGGCATAACTTTGCAGTTGTCTATGGGAAGATTCGAGGGACTGCAGTAAATGGGTGAGCTTTTGTTGAGCCTGGATAGCCTGGGACATGGCTTGAGCTAACAAGAGCGTGAATAATAAGGCAATCAGTGAGCCGGTACTTCTGTCAATTAGACCGCCCAGCCTAGACACACCAAGAGGAGGAGATGGCCTTATCCCGCCGATATTAGCGGCACTGAGAACAAATAGGATGGCAACCCCTAAAAGTGCAATGACATAACTCAATCGTTGACTAACAGTAAAGTATCCGTACAAAAGAATGGGTAAAAACAGAATTTTCGAGTAATGAAGATCAGTGACCAGACAAGCGCCTGAAAACAGCGCTAACCTGACACAAAAGAGTAGGCAATTCTTCTTGCCAGTCGGGCAATACGTTCCTTTGACTAACGTCCAGAGTTCTAGACCTACCAGTGCAAGAACGGCGATGGTAAAGGCAAAAAACCTTAATCCGTCAGGTGCTGTGACAATAGAACGAGGACCTAAACCACCGTCCAGCCAATCTATCAGACCTGCAAATAGCACACAGATATATACCGCTAATGCAATGGAGCGGTAACGTTGATAAAGAAGGTTTGAGCCCTGAGCCATTGGCAATTTTATCAGCGTACAGGGGTGTCAGCTCAAGAATAATCGCTCTCTCTAATGTTTGGCAATCCTAGCCAATCGGCCCATGACTAATGGCCTATAAATTTTAGCCATATAGAACATGACAGCGGCTGCAGCTTCATTCATGCTCAAGGAATTATAGTTATCCAAATGAGTACAACAAGGGTTGGACCGTTCTCTATCAGACAACGATCCAACCCTGCGGGTGACGCCTTAATTTTCCATGCCCTTTTTTGAGCTAGATTGCTCATGAAAGTACTACCATCCCTGGGGTTCAATCACCACTAACTGCTCGTAAAGTGCAAGACCCTAACATCTTGGATTGGCGTAATGGGAGTTGGATTGATTGTCCTGGCTTGTGAGCAGCAAAGTGAGGGAGGGACTGTAAGCGTCGATCCCACTCTATTTTTAGAGGATGCCTTAGTAGGTGATATTGCAGAAGAGTCTTGTACCCTGTCAGGAGGAACAAAAACAACCTGTTACCGCATTACGGTTAAATCAACTCCGGTAGATCATCAGGCAGGACCATGGTGCCCAAAAACCATTAGTGATGGAGATCAAGCAGGAGGGATCTGGCCAGAGGGTGGCAAGATTAATAACGTTGATGGCGCTTTCATCAAAAATCTTGCGGCCTTTTACAGCGACGATGAACGGAAACTCTATCGAGACGATGGCTCCGTTCGAGTCACGGATTCTAAAGAAGCCTGCGCTGCAGCTGCTCGTCCAGATGTTGATGAAGACTACCAAAGTTCCTGTTTCCAGTGCTTACCATCTTATTTAGAAGAAGGCATGGTTAACACCTACATCATCCCGATCAAACCTGTTAAGCAAACAACACCGGGGCAACTCGCTCGCACTGCTGTAGGGCTAGCCCTCAATGGGGTAAATTTTGATCCCCCCACACCGACGGATGCAATTTTGAGTGCCCATACACTGGCCCCTTTTGATGACTGTGGCGGTCATATCAATCTCAATCATGGCTACCACTACCATGCCCATACGGGCTGCCCGACTGAAATGGCACAGGCAGATGCCCATACCCCCATGATTGGCTATGCCTTAGACGGGTTCCCACTCCACACTCGATTGAAGGAGCAAAGCGCGGAGGAGAGCCGTTTAGATCAGTGCCGGGGTCATTCTGATGAGACTCGTGGCTATCACTATCATGTCGCAGACCCCGGTAGCAACTCGTTTATTGACTGTTTTCAGGGGGAATATGGGTGCTCGTTTGAGAGAGATGGAGAAGGACAGACCTGTGATGCCACATCGATGAACAATAGAAGGGGACCAGGTGGACCACCCCCCTGTGAAGGTGAGAGGAAAACCAGAAGACCGGATGATGAAGCAGTCAAAGAATCTCATTTTGCACAACCTCACCTAAAACCATGCACGGATACGAGCCAAAAGCACGCTAAGCATAACCATAAACACATTGAAGAGAATCATGAGCATGCAGGGAAAAGCCATATGCATGCTGAGAGTTAGGCTTTCCCCAAACTAATTTGAGGAGATGCTGCCACTTAGTCAAACTCCTGAATGAGGGATATATACAGGAGCGAAAACGCTGCTCTATTCGTTAGGAAGGAGGTTGATCATGAAAATGGAACCGAATAAACAGATAGGTGGTTTTTTGCATGCCGTTCAGCTTACTGTAGCCATGGTTCTTGTCTGCAGCTGCTCTAGGTGGAAGATCGGCCTCAAGTGAAGCTGGAATGCTTGCGGATGCTAGCTACACTGCAGCTTGATCCTGCGAGGACAGCATTTCTATCGCAATTTATTGACACCTACCTAAAGCTGGCAGCAGATGAAGAACAACGCTTTCAAGCAGAAGTTGATAGATTAGAAACAGCAGAACGGGACGCCATTATGCAAACAGTAACGAGTTGGGAAGAGCGTGGCAGGTTGGCAGGAGAGGCCAAATTGGTACTTCGACAACTTCATCGCAAAGTTGGACAGCTTCCATCTGACGTGGAGGCTGATATTCAAGCGCTAGAGATTGATCAGGTCGAAGCTCTAGGTGAAGCACTATTGGATTTTTCTGAGGTGAGTGATTTAAAGACTTGGTTGCAGCAGGTAGAAAGACCTGAAGTCTGAGTGATTGCTGCTTTGCTGCATGGCTTTTAGGTATCTAGAATAGTTGTGGGTAAGTTGGGGAAACTGGCATTGGAGCCATTCAGATTTCAAGGATTGCTCAAACACAAGTTTGCAGATGCTGACTGAGAAGGGTTAGCAGCTATGCTGGGTATAAATTCATGAGAGATAGACTTCCAAAGAATTTAAGTGGTATTGACAGGCTCAGCTTGAAACGAGAACAACAAAATGAGTAACCTCACAATCAATTTACAATTACCCAGAGATTTGTTAGGGGCGCTCAATATCCCAGAAGCACAACTCGTACCAGAAATTCTAGAGCTACTTGCTTTGGAACTCTTTCGTCAGGAGCGGATCTCAACTGGCAAAGCCGCAGAGTTACTCGGCATCTCTAAATGGGAATTCGTACAGTTATTGGCTCAGCATCAAATTCCTTACTTTACAGAATCAGCGGATGAACTGGCTAAAGCGGTGGCCCATGCTGCATCAGTCTTGGGGAATTAGGCTGGATGGGTGTGGTCTCAAATGCAGGTCCGCTAATTGCCTTAGCTCAAATTGACCAGTTTGACTTGCTCCATGAAATTTATGGTGAAATAGTGATCCCACCAGCAGTACATAATGAAGTCGTAACCTTTGGGCAAGATCGACCAGGAGCGAGAGAGGTCGCACGTTCAGAATGGATACAAGTAGAACGTATTCGCAATCCAGTTGCTATCGGACTCTTGCGAGAACGGTTGGATCAAGGAGAAAGTGAAGCGATCGCTCTGGCAATGGAGACAAGGGCTGATCTATTGCTTATTGATGAGGCTAGAGGACGGCGAGTATGCCAAGCCCAGGCATTACAGCATATTGGCACCCTAGGTATCCTGATCCTTGCACAGCGGAGAGGGTTAATCGTTTCAGTGACGCCTTGCTTAGATCAATTGATGGAAACGGGATTTCGGATGAGTACAACGCTTTATCAAATGGCTAAAGAGTTATCTGATGAAAATGGGTAAGTAAACAGAAAAAACCCTCGACCAGAAATGTGGAGG
>CALDHF010000141.1 GCA_937941595.1 uncultured Acaryochloris sp.
CGAGAGTGAAAACTAAAGCGGAGACAGGAGTGGAGATGGAAGCTCTCACGGCAGTCTCTATAGCCGCGTTAACACTCTATGACATGGCAAAGGCTTTGGATAAATCCATGCAAATCAACAATATTCATCTACACGAAAAAATGGGTGGTAAGTCAGGATATTGGCAAGCGGGTGCTCCTCCAGAATGAGGGATGCAGGAGAGTGATACGTAGGGATGGTCCCCCTTCCACTGGAATCATCTGTCCACCACCTACATCGCGGCAACTGAATGCGATCGCGATGTAGGTGATGGGCATTTCATAATCCTTTCATTTTTGTTGCTAGATAAGCTAAACTTGAGAAAATGAAAAGATTATGAAATGCCTGCATGAATGCTATCTCAGCCCGAGATAAAACCACGATACTCCTCAAGTGCTCTCAAATCGGTCTCTTAGGATTATTGTTGTTTGTTGGCATTAGTGGGTGTACTCAAACTTCACAGAATGGTGACTCTCCCAATCCCACCATCACAGATTCAGACCGAAAAGGCAAAAAAGTCATTCTCACGACTTTTACCGTTCTGGCAGATATGGCCCAAAATGTTGCCGGAGATAAGGCAATCGTTGAATCGATTACAAAGACAGGAGCTGAAATTCACGGATACGAACCCACGCCTAGTGATCTAGTTCGAGGAAAAGATGCCGACTTGATCTTAGATAATGGCTTGAACTTAGAGCGGTGGGCTGAACGGTTTTATAACAGTTTCTCCCAAGTCCCGCACGTTACTCTGACTGAGGGCATCCAACCTGTCAATATTGCAGAAGATGCTTATCGGGGTAAGCCAAATCCTCATGCTTGGATGTCACCACAAAATGCTTTGGTCTATGTTGATAACATTCGCAAACACTTGCGTCAGCTCGACCCAGACAATGCTGCTACCTATGATGCCAATGCCGAAAAGTACAGTGAACAGATTCGGGCCATTGACACCAAGCTGAAAAAAGCAATTTCTGCCATTCCCCTCGACAAACGCTACATGGTTAGTTGTGAAGGCGCATTTTCTTATATCGCCCGTGACTATGGCTTAAAAGAGGTCTACCTCTGGCCTGTCAATGCCGAGCGGCAATCCACACCGAAACAAATTGAAAAGGTGATCAATGTTGTCAAGAAAAATCAGATCCCAGCCGTCTTTTGCGAGAGTACCGTCAGCAACGAATCGCAACTTCAGGTTGCTAAAGAAACGGGTGCAACGTTCGGGGGGGTCTTCTACGTTGATTCGCTGTCGTCGGCAGATGGACCTGCTTCGACCTATCTAAAGCTTTTGGAGTACAACGTCAACACATTGATTAAGGGTTTACAAGGAAACTAAATCATGAGTGATATCAGTATTGATATTGAGGATGTAACGGTTGCCTATAACGGCAAGGTAGCGCTACATAGCGCCTCGCTGCAGCTTGATGCCGGCACAATTTGTGGCTTGGTAGGCATGAATGGAGCGGGAAAATCGACCCTGTTCAAAGCAATTATGGGGTTTGTGAAGTCTGTAACAGGGCGCGTTTTGATTAATGGGTTACCAATCCGCCGAGTCCAAAAAAACAGTCTGGTCGCCTATGTACCTCAGTCGGAAGAAGTGGATTGGCATTTTCCAGTGAGTGTATACGATGTGGTGATGATGGGCCGCTATGGCTACATGAATTTCTTGCGGACCCCCCGAAGCGAAGATAAAAGGGTGGTGCGCGAAAGTCTAGAGCGTGTGGAAATGTGGCACATGCGCGATCGCCAAATTGGTGAGCTATCAGGTGGCCAGAAGAAGCGTGCTTTCTTTGCCCGGGCACTGGCCCAAAAGGGAACGGTTTTACTCCTCGATGAGCCATTTGCTGGCGTTGATATCAAAACTGAGAAGATGATGATTGACCTACTCATCGCGTTGCGGGAACTGGGGCATACCATTTTGATCTCGACCCATGACCTCGCGTCTATTACTACTTTTTGCAATCAGGTCGTGTTAATCAATCGCAGTATTCTGGCCTATGGTGATACCTCTGAAGTGTTTACCGAAGAGAATCTCTCTCGCACCTTTGGTGGGTCAATTGGTGATTTGTCTTTAGCAAAAAGCCAGTTAGCTCAACAGTATTAAGAGGTTAGGTGATGGACTTGATTCAATGGTTCGCTGCACCGCTCCAACATGAGTTTATGATCAAAGCGATTTTGGTCAGCGCCCTAGTAGGGGTTGTTTGCTCTGCCCTATCTTGCTATATGACCTTGAAGGGCTGGGCGCTCATGGGTGATGCAGTTTCCCATGCGGTGATGCCGGGAGTTGTGATTGCTTATGTTCTCAATATTCCCTTTGCCATCGGTGCCTTTGTCTTTGGGGTAGGCTCGGTGGTAGCGATTGGGTTTATCAAGTCCAAAACTCGCGTTAAGGAAGATACTGTTATTGGTTTGGTGTTTACCGGATTTTTTGCCTTTGGTTTAGTACTCATTTCCAAGGTCAAAAGTTCGATTGACTTAACTCATATTTTATTTGGTAATGTCTTGGGCATCTCTGATTCAGACATTATCCAGACCATTATTATTGCTGTTATTACCTTAGTTACGTTAGCGGTTCTCAAAAAGGACTTAATATTATTTTGTTTTGATGCGACCCACGCGCGCTCCATTGGCCTCAATATTACGTTTTTGTACTACGTTTTACTGTCGTTGCTATCCCTGACTGCCGTGGCTGGATTGCAGACGGTTGGTATTATTTTGGTCGTGGCCATGCTAGTGACTCCTGGGGCGACCGCCTATCTCCTTAGCGATAGCTTTGATCATATGATTTGGATTGCCATGGCCTCTGGCGTTTTCTCCAGCGTGATGGGTACTTACATTAGCTATCACATTGATGGTTCAACTGGGGGCTGTATC
Organism: uncultured Acaryochloris sp.; assembly: GCA_937941595.1. Classification (GTDB taxonomy): domain Bacteria; phylum Cyanobacteriota; class Cyanobacteriia; order Thermosynechococcales; family Thermosynechococcaceae; genus Acaryochloris. The sequence goes on from CALDHF010000141.1 coordinate 2,887, forward strand.
GTTGTCTTGCAGACACTTCTGTTTATTATGGCGATGATTTTTGCACCTAAGCATGGCTTACTAGCGAGAAGCAAAAACCTGCAGGCTGCCAGCGAATGAGACGGTACTCATCTGGCATTGGGGGTTGGGGTTGAATCACCAGCCTTGCCCCGATATTGGTAATCTATAATTGAAAGACTTTTTTATGGAAGAAGGGATCTAGCCAAGCTTTGGTCTAGACCTCAGGGCAGCTTACCCCCCCGAAGAATCAGATGCATCTTCAGACACTTCATCTTTATCTTTTTTGAAGATGGGTTTGGTATCATCTGCATCGCTGTAATCAGCAATTGCCAGAACATAAATACCTTGGAGTACAATCACTCCCAGCCACCCTAGGGTTAGGCTCTGTAGCCAAGGCCAATCTCGGTAAAACAGCAGCATGAAAAACCACAGGGCCGTTATCACGGTGCTGTAAATGGCAATGTTGAAGGCTAAATTGACGCGATCGCCAAAGCGACGAAAGGCGGTATCGTTTTTGCGATCGGGTTCTCGGGGCCAATACGGTGGCATACGTTCTACTCTTGGGAAATGTAACCTAGGGCTCGTCTTCAGGTTCTATTAAAGGGGCGTCTCCTGTCAACTTAAACCCAGATATTTCACTGTTGGCGCTGCCACCACGCTCTCACCAACCTGATTTCTTCATAGGTATAGGTGTTTCCCAGTTGCTCTCGAATCTTAGTGAGAGATATAGGGCCGATACGGTCAATAACTTCAGCAATGGCTTGTTTGCGCTGGCTGAAGGCCGCTCCTTGAGAATTGCAATCTACTAACGCCTCAATCTCAATCTCATAGCCCTCCCTGATCAAATCTTCTAAATGGACTGCAACGGTTTGAACTTTCAAGCCCCTCTCCGCAGCAATTTCCGCTAGATTCTTACCCTGCTGATAAAGCTGGAGCGTATTCAAAACCGTGTTAGACAATTTGATGCTGGCGGGACCCGATTGCTTCTCCAATTCAGCAGCGTCAGTTTCACTAACAATTGGCAATCCTTGCTCCTGACGATGGGCGCGAATCGCTGTGGTAAATTGTTGGCCATATTGCTCTAACTTGCGCTTGCCCACGCCCGAAATTTTGGCAAACTCCACTAGGGTTTGGGGCTGCTGTTGGGCCATGAGTTTCAGGCTCGAATCCGCAAAAATAACGTAAGGGGGAACTGACTGCTGATCAGCCAATTCTTTGCGCAGCGATCGCAACTGCTGAAAGAGGGCTTCTGCCTCTTCACGGCGAGCATTACTAGGCTGGGCTGGAGCAGAGTCCACCGGAATGGGGACATAGACGGAACGCTGATGCCGCAGCACTTCCCAACTGAGATCATTGAGTTTCAGGACGGGATAGCCATCGGTGGTTTCAGTGAGTACCCCTTGATGTAAGAGGGTGCGACCCAGCAACCGCCATTGATCCACAGTTTTATCCTTGCCAATCCCATAGGTAGACAGTTGATCATGGCGTCGCTGTAAGACCTTTTGCCCTCGCGATCCCCGGAGAACATCAATGACATAATTCATGCCATACCGCTCTTGGCAACGCGCGATGCAGGACAACAGTTTCTGAGCTGGAATTGTCCAATCTTCTACAGGCTTGGGATGGCAGCAGTTGTCACAGCCCCCACAGTCCCCAGCAAAGGTTTCACCAAAGTAGCCCAGCTGCACCGTGCGCCGACAAACCGTACTCTCGGCATAGTCAATAACTTGGCGCAACTGCTGTCGAGCAATGCGCTGCTCATTCTCTAAAGGGTTACCCGTAACCGGATCAACTTTGCGCTCAATCAACCATTCAATCGTATGGATATCCTTAGCCGCAAAGAACAGCAGACATTTAGACGGTTCCCCATCCCGTCCGGCTCGGCCCGCCTCTTGGTAATAGCCTTCTATATTGCGGGGCAAATTATGGTGAATCACAAACCGGACATCGGGTTTATCGATGCCCATGCCAAAGGCAACGGTGGCTACCATGACCTGAACATCATCCCGAATAAAGCGTTCTTGATTGAGGGTCCGGGCTTTGTCGCTTAACCCGGCATGGTAGGGCAGGGCACTAATACCATCTGCTTGGAGTCGAGCTGAGATTTCGTTGACTTCCCGCCGACTTAAGCAATAGACAATTCCTGACGCCTGACCCTGCTCCCGAATTTCTCGATACAGATCGGCATAGGCTTGGCGGGATTTGGGCCGGACCTCGTAATAAAGATTGGGACGATTGAAGCTGGCAACATGGACAAAGGGGTGTCTTAGTTGCAGTTGATGCATAATATCCTGGCGGACCCGCTCTGTAGCTGTCGCCGTCAATGCATAGACGGGCACTTGGGGATACCGCTGGCGCACTTCAGCTAAGCGTCGGTACTCTGGCCGAAAGTCGTGCCCCCACTCCGACACACAATGGGCTTCATCCACTGCAAAAGCTGCCAAACCGATCTGAGTGTGCACCTGGTCCAATAGCGTCAGGAAGGACTCATGCAACAGCCGCTCTGGGGCCACGTACAGCAGCTTTATTTTTCCAGCATAAACCTCTGCAATCCGCTGCCGAGCCGTTGCTGCATCCAGGCTGCTATTCAAGAATGTTGCGGGGATGTCATTGGCCTGTAGGGTGGTGACCTGATCTTGCATCAGGGCAATTAAGGGGGAGATCACCACCGTTAACCCCGATAGCAACAACCCTGGTAATTGAAAACACAGAGACTTGCCGCCTCCTGTGGGCATCACCACCATTAAATCTTGGTGCTGAAGAGCGGCCTCTATCACCTCTCGCTGTCCTAAGCGAAATTGGTCATAGCCAAAAAAATGTTTGAGGGCGACTTCTAAAGAGGCAAATTTTGAGTCAGGTGCAAGAGACTTCAAGGTCATGGGTAGTCTAGGGGGGACATGGGATCTAAGTTTTTCACTTCTACCCAGCAATAGGTAACAATACAGAGGTGGTTCTGCTCAATCATGGATGATTGAGAGAAGGTCAGGATCAATGTAGATAACTCCAAGTCTCTCAGATATGAGTTAGCTTTGATCTTTACCTATCGTGTCTTTTCTATTTCCATTCTGGATAGAACAATAGTTTCATGCCCAAACGCTTTTCCTGGATCTTGCCGAATCAACTGGCCGTGGGGTCCTTCCCCCAGAAAACAACCTCTGCGTCCCAACTCCGACGAGAAGGGATCACCGCTGTTCTTTGTCTTAACGAAGAGCAAGAGCAGCCCGTCCCTGAAGATATTCAAAATGGGTTTTTGTGGCAACGGGTGGCTATTCCTGACGGGTTCACGGGCGGGGTGCCGTCGGAAGCACAATTTGGCGAAGCGCTCAAGATTCTAAATCGCTGGCAACGCAAAGGCCATGTTGTGTATGTGCATTGCTTGGCAGGGGTGGGGCGTTCTGCTTCTATTTGCTGTCTATACGTTGCCCAAAAGCAGGGGCTTTCCCTAGAGGATGCGATCGCATTTGTAAAAGAGCAGCATCACTATGCCTCCCCTGACAAACATCAGGTCAAAGTCATGCAGCAATATCTGGCTTCTTCTGCCTCAGGCTAACGTTTTTGCGACTAGGATGGACTGGAGTTTGTGGTTAGAATGTCTATCCCTAATGCCGATCCCAAACAACAGCGTCTACTGGCTGAAGCCTTAGAGCTATCCCGCCTTGCTGATCCTCGGGTCTCATCACAGCGACTCTCTGATATTCAGGCTGAATTACAAGTCTTTGCCCATGCCATTGGCCGAGAGGCAATCCCCACTGAACAGATTCCCATGGCCGTGCGTGAAGCCTTTGTGGAGGCTACGGTCATGCTGGTCCCCTACCAAGAGATTGGCGGTAGCCACTGGCAAGGCACCTTAACGTCGCCCACCCTCCAGCACTATCGACCTGATCCGCTCCCAGAGATATTGAGGGCATCAGCGGTGGTACAGCAATTGTGTGCTGTATTTCAGCTGAGTACTGATTTTGCAGCTCGCCTCCAGACCACTCAGCACCGGGTTAACGAGCGCCTCAACCAGCAAAAACGGATTATGACGGCAGCGATAGCGACTGTTCATGACTCAGAGTCACCCCTATCTCCCTCAGCTATCCAGCAGCTATTCCAGTGTTTGTTTGGCAACCTTGCGATCCCTGAGACTGCGCTGGATTGTGTGTACACCCCTTTGCAACTCTATTTCTGCCTTCCCTATAAAAACGGCCAGCTCTACGGCTCAGATCTTGAAAATTCCCTGCCCCTGACACTCCCGGAGGACCTGCAAGCCTTTTTGCACCAGCTGGATGAGTTTGCCTATCAAAAGTTTGATCGATTCCCCACCTTCGGTCCCTGCCATCCCGCAGATATTAATGCCGACTGGTGCCAAACCCTAGCGGCAACAACGGGGGACGCCCCGACAGATATTGCGCGAGTTCTCAGTCGAGCCATTGGCATTATCCCCACCCATAAAACGGAAGCCTTCCTCATTCACGATGTCTGGGGACATCACTGGCAATATCTCTGCACTCAATTTGCCAGTGACTATGCCATTCTCAAAGACTGCGGTCACCCCCTTCATGCTGGGGAAACGGCCTACACTGCTGATGGCCCGCTCAACTGTCGTATGCTGTTTCAGCTTCAAGGACAGCAGGTCCAGCTCGATCCTGACAAGGCCAAGCTCTTTTTTCATGGGGAAGTTCAACAGCGGTTAGGGTTGCTGTTTACCCACCTGATTGCCGAGATGATTGCGGATGCTGCCGAATTCAAATTTGTCTGGGATAATCCCGAGCATGCCGAGCAGCTCCTGAGTAGTTCGGTGTTCAAAGATCACCCCACTAAATTAGATCTCACCCTGGTTGATGTTGATTTTTTGTTCTTGCAGGTTCTGCGCCCTCTCTTAGATATTCAGCTCTCTGTGTTTGCCGAAACGCCTTTGGAAACTGATTTACTGCGGGAATGGGGGCAAACGGGGATGGCGGTGGATGACTTGGCGTTAAAGACGAGTTTAAAGGGTGCGATCGCAGCCCTATACCAAGTCTTTTTCCACGAATACAACGCCACTTACCTGCCAACATTAGTCGGAGAGTCCAGTCTATTTACCGCCATTGTTAGCAACCTCCTCTACTTGCAAAATGTCCTCAATGATCTTTATACCGATCCCATCAACAAAGCAGCGGTTCCCTGCCAAGATCTATTGCTTCTTTTTGTAGGCTGTTATTGCTCCAGCGACAGTTATGCTGAATTCTGGACCCTGGATGATGTTTTAGCGGCCTACTATTGGCCCTGCTGGCATTTGCTCAATACTCTGCTTGACCCAGATGATTAAGGTTGAGCTATTAGGTATGAATTTTTAGGCAATTACAGGTATGAATGACTAGGTAATTATAGGTATGAGTTTCACAACCCTTGGACTCGGTGTGAGTTTACTCTCGGGCCTAATCTGGATCGGATTACTCTTCTTTCGAGGTCAGTTTTGGCGGGCAAACCAACGACTTGATGAAGATGTCCCCCTGCCTGACGAAGATGCTTGGCCTGCTGTTTGTGCCATTGTTCCGGCACGAAACGAAGCTGACGTACTGCCCCAAAGCCTGAGATCACTTCTCCAACAGACCTATCCTGGTCCCTTCAAAGTCTTGCTTGTCGATGACCAAAGTACGGACGGCACGAGTGAGGTTGCCCAGCAAATTGCCGCAGATCTAGATCAAAGCCATTCCCTCCAGCTCCTGCAAACATCCCCTCTGCCTCCCGGTTGGTCCGGTAAACTCTGGGCAATGCATCAGGGGATTGAAGTCGTGCTTGCAGAGTCAACTCAACCCACCTATTTTCTGCTCACTGATGCCGATATTTTGCATGATGGGCATAATCTGCGTCGCCTTGTAGCCAAAGCCCAACAAGACCATCTAGACATGGTGTCTCTAATGGTCCTACTGCGTTGTCAGAGCATTTGGGAGCAGTTGTTAATTCCCGCATTTGTTTTCTTTTTCCAAAAGCTCTACCCCTTTTCTTGGGTCAATCAACAACAAAAACCGATCGCCGCCGCTGCTGGTGGGTGTATTTTAGTTAGTCGAGAGGCTCTCATCCGAGCTGGGGGTATTGCCACCATTCGAGAGACCTTAATCGATGATTGTGCTCTTGCCGCTGCCATCAAATTTATCCCCAATACGGAACAGAATCGCAATATTTGGCTAGGACTCACCACATCCACCTATAGCCTCCGCCCCTACGATACTCTCGACAGTATTTGGTCCATGGTCGCTCGCACAGCCTTCACCCAACTCAATTACTCAGGGTTGTTGCTCCTTGGTACAGTAGTGGGCATGTTTTTGATCTATCTCATTCCCCCAGTCAGCTTTCTCTTGGGGCTGATTTTAGGGAATCTAGCCATGACGCTCTCAGGTCTATGCACTTGGGCTTTGATGGCATTGGCCTATCTCCCCACTATCCGTCTCTATCAGCTCTCACCCTTATGGGCATTCTCTTTACCCGTCATTGCTTTGCTCTATAACCTCATGACCTTAGACTCAGCTCGACAGCATTGGCAAGGTCAAGGAGGAGCTTGGAAAGGACGGGTCTATCCTGCTCCGTGAATCCGCAGTTGGGCAATGAATAAACAGCAAAAATCTGACAGTGACCCGGTGCTCAGCCCCATAGAACTAGGTTCTCAAGTAAAGCCTTAGCCTCTTCAAACCGATCCAGTAAACAATGTTGATTGACTGGAATATATGAGGCCAGGTGATTGCAAGATA
>CALDHF010000142.1 GCA_937941595.1 uncultured Acaryochloris sp.
TCAATGACGCCAGAATAGCCAGTATTGGTTGCTCGCACGACCCAACGATCGGTTTCTATGGCGCGCATGACGTCATGCGCCTGATGTTGGGCCATCATCCGCGTGCTGTACGGATCGTTGTTGGATGCTGTAAGGATAAACTCCCCCCCTTGGGAGGCCTGTTTCTGAAAGAGTTGGGGAAAGGCAGAATCATAGCAAATACCCACAATAGCGGGTCCCCAGGGCGTAGTAAATTTCTGATTAATTTCGCCCAGATTCATTTGAGCACTCACTGGGGAAAGTCGGCCAATGAGTCCGCCTAATAATGATTCAAAGGGGATGTACTCACCCAAGGGGACTAGTTTAATTTTGTTATAGCGACTAGAAATTTCACCCTCTGGTAGGATACTCACCAGACTTTGAGTAATCCGTTGATTATCGGGCATGAAACTGCCTAGCCACGCTAGAACCTGTTTGTCCTGGATTGCTGAGGCTAAGGGGGGGGTTTGTTGCCATACGTAAGGGAAGGCCCCTTCCGGGGTAAGGACAGCATCGACCCCCTGATCGGCAAGCTGTCGATACCCCTGCTCATAATTACGACGTCCTCGCTCAATCCCTGGTCCAAAGAGTTTAATCCGTGTCGGAATATTTCCCTGTACAATACCTATCTTCAGAGCTTTGGCGTGGTCAGACTGTAGGGGTAATTGGTACAAGCTGAATCCTAATAGATGTAACCCAAGAAAAAATGCGATCGCAACCCCACGATACCGCCAACGATACCGAGTAATCGTCCAACTTTCTGCTAAAAAGCCATTGACGATTACGAGGGCCGCCGTAACCAAGGTGGGGCCGGATAACCGACCCAAATGCAAAATAACCAAGTTGGCTGGACTTTGGGTATAGGAGAGGGAAGTCCACCATAAAGGTGACTGAGTCCATGCCCACTCCAATACGCACCAAGCTGTGGTGCCGATCAGAATTCGACTATAAGTAGGAAGTCTGACCGTAGCCCCAGCCATAAATCCTGCCCATAATGCGGCAATGAGGGCACCATACAGAGTGACAAATAGCCAACAGCCCGAGGCGATAGTAATACTGCTCCACCAAGACATCCCCATCCAAGTCATTGGATGTAGTCCTCTAATCCAAGATAAAGCAGCACCCTGATATCCTAGACCCCAAACTAGACCTAAACCCATAGCTTGACAAACTCGGCCCTGGGTAGATTTGACGGCTATCCATAGAGGAATGAGGGCAATCCAGGCAATCCACCAGATATTGACAGGCGCAGGAGTGATGCCCAACAACACTCCCGTGAGCAAAAGAAGTCCGTATCCTGGCAGTCCTCGAATCGCAGATTTGGGATTGATATGTTGTTGAACAGTTTGGTTCACACTGATCCTAATATTTGTTTTGAGAGCATAGTGGTTCACAGTTCCATCTGTTGACCATCGTACTATCCCTACTTTCGGGACAACTGTTGACTTCGCTATGCTGAAGTTTAGTAACCATTCCCTTTTGGTTATTTTCTTCGCAATTTAATCTCAACCCTTGAGGTTTTCATGGACAACAACAATTTTTTAAAACAAATGTTGATGATTGGTGTAGGCACCACATCCTTTGTTGCTGACAAGCTCCGAGAAGTCAGTGATCAATGGGTGAAGGAAGGACGGCTCAATCCCGAACAAGCCAAAGCATTTGTGGACGACTTGTTGCAACAAATGCGTTCCGATCCTGGGGATTGGGAAGGGCAAATGGAGCGTCAAGTTCGCAACATGATGCAAGATCTGGGCCTATCAAGACAGGCAGAAGTGGATGAATTGCGCGGTAGGATTGATCGGCTGGAACGCCAAGTGCGAGACTTAGAAAATAAGCTTTGGCGCTAGCCATATATCAAGATACTAGCCATTCAAAATAATTGGAGGAGCGATTTGCGAAATATTTTAATCAGTGTTGGGATTATGGTTGTCTGTAGTGCCATATTAGTGATTTCCCAAATCACCCAAGGGGCAACCGAAGTCTCTGCGGAGCCTGTTGCTACTCCTCAAACGACTATTGCTGCTATTCCTGTTGCTCAAGACAGTACACCTGATATGAACCCAGCTGACGAATCCGATTACACCACAACGCCTTCTGGCCTGAAATACCGCGATTTGGAAGTCGGTAACGGTGAGCAACCCTTAGTGGGCCAAATGGTTGTTGTTCACTATACAGGCACCTTAACCGATGGGAGTAAGTTTGATAGTTCCCGTGATCGAGGACAACCCTTTTCTTTCCCGATTGGTAAAGGACGGGTGATCAAGGGTTGGGATGAAGGGGTTGGCACCATGAAGGTGGGTGGCCGTAGAGAATTAATTATTCCCCCTGACTTGGGATATGGTTCTAGAGGCGCAGGTGGCGTCATTCCACCGAATGCAACCCTTGTCTTTGATGTTGAATTAATTCGAATTCAGTAGTCATTGGGCGCGAGCCTATCACTAACCGATAGCATTCAACAGTGTGACTCGGTTGGTGATAGGCGTCCAGACACTAAGTTCAAAAAAGATGCCCTATACTACCAGGGCATCTTTTTTGAACTTAGGCCTGATTACAAAGCTGACCATTATTACTGGATTCAGGAACCTCATCAACGTTTGTCTGCTGTTGTCGATCCCCGACAAACCGTTCTAAAGCGACCAATGCTCGATTGTAATCGATGATGGCCTGTAAGCGATTGCTGCGAGTGCGGGTGAGTTCTGTCTCAGCATTGCTGACTTCGAGTTGAGTACCGATACCGGCGCGCGATCGCAACCGAGCCAGCTCCAAACTTTGTTCTGCCTGGGTAACGGCACATTCATTTGTCGCGATATTCTTCAGACTGGATTGCAGGGTGAAATAGTTCTGTTCAACTTGAAACCGAATCAAATTCTTGAAATTGGCAAACTGCGTTTCCGCAATCTTGGCCCCTAGTGCCTGCTGCTTGGCATTGGCTCGGGTAGCGCCCCCATCAAAGAGTTGTTTCGTGACTTGTCCACCGAGGCTATAGCCAAAAGCTGCATCAGAATCTCCAATATCGTAGGCAAAATCACCACTCGCTGCCACACTCACCTGGGGGCCAAAACTGCCCTTAATCAACCGTTCATTTTGCTGGGCAATTTGCCGTTGATCCGATAGCTCTCCCAGCTCCGACCGATTTTGCTGAGCTTTGACAATCGTATCCGTAACTGAAAGGGGCCACAGACCTGCAACTTTGACGGGATCTGCTGCAGATAATGTCGCTGAGGGGTTGAGGCTTAAACGCTGGGCTAACTGACGGCGAGAAATCCCTTGTTGACTTTGAGCTTGAGAGAGCTGCTGTTTTTGATTAGCGAGTTGCACCTCAGATCGCAAAACATCAAACCGAGTTCCCAAACCCGCTTGTTCCAACGCCCGCGTATTATCCAATGTCTCTTCGGCATTTTTGACGGCTGCCTCAGCAATTTGGACCAATTCATCCCCTTGCTGCATGTCGTAATAATCATTGCTGACATCTAGACGGAGTTGCTGGAGTTCAGTCTCTAAGGATTTTTCTGCCGCCTTCACCGCCGACTGAGCGGCCCGAATACTGGCAGGACGTTGACCCGATGTAAAGACATCGTAGTTTAACTGCACACTAGAGTTAAATTGAGTGCTCGCAGAAGAAAACTGGTCTTGAATCGTGTCAATTTGAGTTTGATTAGCTTGGATTAAATCTTGTAAGCCTTGAATCGTTTGGTTAATAATGGCTGCCCCGTTTCCAGTGGCCCCCGGTAATTGGGCCTGCAGCTGCTGAATTTGGTCCTGAGCGTCGGCGATATCTTGCCGAAGACCAGTGGAGAATTGCTCTGCTTGTTGATTAGAAGCAATGCGAGCAAGAGCCGTATCCGACTGATTCACACTAGCTTGGGCAGTGGCAGTAGGAAGTTTAGCAGCTTCTGCTTCTGCTAAGGCTGCTTGAGTCTGACGGACTTGGAGTTCAGCCACCTGTAAATCTCGATTATTTCGCTTGGCCAGTTCCAAGGCCTGTTGCAACGTAATGGCTTGCTCCAGGTTCGAGTCAATAGTGACCTCTTTAGAGGTAGTGGGTACATCCAAAACTTTGGGGTCAGGATTGAGCAGCTTTAGATCGGTGGATGGCAAGCGTTGTGGTTGTTCGTTTGTCTCAAGGGGGCTTTCAGCAGGAGGATCCTGTGTCGATAGTGGATCCTCCTGGGCAAGGACTCCCAACGAACTCCCTACAACCAAAGCGGCACTTAGGCAACTGGCTTTGCCCCATCGTATCCACTGTTTGTTGTATTTCATCATTGCTCCCAAGTCTATGCTGCTGTCTTTGTCTAGTACTCTACCAAATCTGTTCCCAGCGATCGATCTGAATTGACAATAAAATCCTGATGCAATCATACGAGTATCGATCATGCCTTTAGCAAAGGGGGCAAATTAGGGAATCTTGAGAATAATGTCCTCTGCTGCTTTGTGAACTGGCTATGCCCCTATCGGTGAGTGTACGTGATCTTCAGACCTTAATTCTCTCCTATCACCCTGTCATAGTGATAGAAACCCTAGAAGAAGAACGGGTCCAAACGCTCCTCAAACAAGCAACCCAGGAAATGTCCATTCCTCTGTTTGAGTGGAGTATTGCCCAAGGTCTGATTCGCTCCCCCGGCACCTTTGATGCCCCCTGGGTGAACGAATATGCTCCCCCAGGGACCCTCAAGCCCGCCACCATTGGCAATACCTCTGAACCTCTGGCCGTTCTCAAACATGTTCAGGATATGACGATTAAAGCTTTATTCTGGCTCAAAGATTTTGGCAAGCATTTTGAAGACCCCGAAACAGCCCGTCATTTTCGCGAAGCGGCCCAGCTTTTTTCTCAAAAGCGTTCTGCCTTCGTCCTCACGGGGGGC
>CALDHF010000143.1 GCA_937941595.1 uncultured Acaryochloris sp.
CTTCGCCATGGTACCGATGTCGATTCACGATGCCTTAGAACAGCTGGACTTAGTAGACCATGATTTTTATGTGTTTGAAAATGCTGAAACGGGTCAGATGAACGTCATCTATGAGAGAAATCATGGCGGATATGGTGTGATTCAACCTCGCCAAGGCCAGTCTGCGAGTAGCAATGGTCATTCCAAACAGGCTGATTATCAACCTGTATAACGTTCTTTGCGTCTTTGTCTTTGTGCCTAAACCCCTGCTTTGTCAGGGGTTTAGTGCTATTGGGGGTGAAACTCTAACTGCTGCTTGGGCAAGATAGAAAGGGCAATTTTTGCAAAGCCCCCTATTTGAGTACAATATTGCGGTTACTCTTGTATTGCGCCTTGCCCTAAGAGTGGGCAATTTATGAGTACCCTTGCTGATCCTCCAGCCGAATCCATGAACTTACGATTGATCTATGCAGACTTCTGACCCCCAACCCTCTAACGGTGGATTTCGGTCCTTGATGGACAATCGTGCCTTTGTGGTGCTGTGGGCTGGGCAGATTATTTCACAATTAGCAGACAAGTTTTTTTTTCTGTTGCTGATTGCCTTAGTGGGAGATTATCAGCCCCCCGTAGATATTGAAAATTCTATGCGGTCATCAGTGATGATTGCGAATACCCTGCCCGCGGTGTTCTTTGGGTCTGCCGCCGGAATTTTTGTAGATCGGTGGTCAAAGAAACAGATTTTGTGGACGACAACCCTGATGCGGGGCCTGCTCACCTTGGTGATTATTGTCTTACCCAAATCCTTGCCGTTTTTTCCTTTATTGCTGACAGTCGCTTTTTTAGAATCGATCTTGACCCAATTTTTTGCTCCGGCAGAACAAGCTGCGATTCCAGTCTTAGTGAAGCGTCACAATCTGATGCCCGCCAATGCCCTATTCACGACCACCATGATGGGGTCTTTGGTAGTGGGGTTTTCGGTGGGACCGCCGTTACTAAAGTGGTCTCAAAATTGGGGAGGTGTTGATTGTCGACAATATTTAGTAGGAGGGTTGTATGCTTTATCAGCCGTTGTGTTGGGAATCTTGTTGCCCTTACGAGAAAAGAAACATACCGAATCCGTCGCGTTACATCCCTTTAGCGATTTGAAATTAGGCTTGGCATATCTCCGCAAAAATCGGTTGGTGAGTAATGCCATGGTGCAACTCACGGTCTTGTACTGTGTTTTTGCAGCGTTACAGGTGTTGTCGATAGGCCTCGCTGAGAAAGTGGGCTTTGAAGAGAATCAGTTTGGATTTCTATTGTCTGCTGCTGGGGTGGGGTTAATTATTGGCGCGGGTGTCTTAGGGCAGTGGGGAGAGCGATTCCATCATTTGCCATTACCGCTGTTCGGGTTTATCAGCATGGGAGGTGTGCTGGTGCTGTTCTCGTTTATTCACCAAGACTGGTTAGGTGTGGACCTCAGTATTGCCTTGAGTCTGAGCCTGAGTATGTTTCTGGGAATGGGGGCTGCGATGATTGGGGTGCCGATGCAGACCCTGATTCAGGTTAAAACGCCGCCGGATATGCGGGGCAAAGTCTTTGGATTTCAGAATAATGTCGTGAATATTGCCTTGAGTGTGCCGTTAGCGGTAGCAGGTATCCTAGCGGATATTTTGGGGTTGCGACGAGTACTAATCGCCATGGGGATTACCGTGATTGTCGCCGGATTTTTAGTTTGGCGGAGTACGCGCAAGGTTTTGCAAGATGCGATCTAAGGGCTGGCCTTGTAAACTCTTTCGATCTTTCCCTCGACAGGTTGAAGTCAGACCGCTTACACTAATAAACTAACTAGATTTCCACTCCTATACTGGCGATTTATTTTATCTTTTTTGCAACTGAATCAGATGTGAGGTTCTCCTGTGCGTGCAACCGGGGCTTATGCTTTAATCGATAGTCTTAAAAATCATGGGGTCAAGCATGTCTTTGGCTATCCCGGTGGCGCGATTCTGCCCATTTACGATGAAGTCTATCGGGCCGAACAGCGGGGAGATCTCCAGCATATTTTGGTGCGGCATGAACAAGGCGCATCCCATGCCGCCGATGGCTATGCTCGGGCAACGGGCCAGGTCGGTGTTTGTTTTGGCACCTCTGGTCCTGGCGCTACGAATTTAGTCACCGGGATTGCCACTGCCCATCTGGACTCCATTCCGATGGTGGTGATTACAGGACAAGTTCCTCGGCCTGCCATTGGCAGTGATGCCTTTCAAGAAACGGATATCTTTGGCATTACCTTGCCCTTGGTGAAGCATTCCTATGTCGTCCGAAATCCGGCAGATATGGCCCGGATTGTGGCTGAAGCCTTTCATGTCGCGGGCACGGGGCGTCCGGGTCCGGTGTTGATTGATGTTCCCAAAGATGTGGGCTTGCAAGAGTTTGACTATAGTCCTGTGCAACCCGGCATGGTGAGTTTGAGGGGCTATCGGCCAACGGTGAAAGGCAATCCTCGCCAAATTAAACAGGCCGTAGATTTGATGCGAAAGGCCAAATCTCCCTTGCTCTATGTGGGCGGCGGTACAATTTCGTCTGGCGCCCATGCTGAGCTGCATGAGTTGGCAGAGTGGTTTCATATTCCGGTGACCACCACCTTGATGGGGAAAGGTTCTTTTGATGAGTCTCATCCTTTATCTGTGGGGATGTTGGGCATGCACGGCACTGCCTATGCTAATTTTGCCGTCAGTGAATGCGATTTGCTGATTGCGGTCGGAGCCAGATTTGATGATCGGGTGACGGGTAAATTGGATGAATTTGCCTCTAGAGCTGAGGTGATCCATATTGATATTGACCCAGCCGAAGTGGGGAAGAACCGAGCCCCGACGGTACCGATTGTGGGGAGTGTGAAGCCCGTCTTGGTTGAACTCCTGAAGGTCGCGAAACAGGCTCCTGCGGATCCAGCCCAAACCCAAGAATGGCGAACCCGGGTGGAACGCTGGCAGCGAGAGTATCCATTGGTGGTGCCCAGACCTGCCGATAAGCTATCCCCTCAAGAAGTTATTTTTGAGCTAAGAAAGCAAGCCCCCAATGCCTACTACACAACGGATGTGGGTCAGCACCAGATGTGGGCAGCTCAGTTCCTCCAAAATGGGCCTCGACAATGGGTCACCAGTGGTGGTTTAGGGACCATGGGCTATGGTCTGCCAGCAGCAATGGGAGTGCAAGTGGCCCTTCCCGATCAGCAGGTGATCTGTATTAGTGGTGATGCCAGTTTCCAGATGAATTTGCAGGAATTGGCGACTCTGGCCCAGTACGGCATCAAGGTCAAAACCGTGATTATCAATAATTTCTGGCAGGGAATGGTGCGTCAGTGGCAGCAGGCGTTCTTTGGTGAACGTTACTCCAATTCCAATATGGAAACGGGAATGCCCAATTTTGAAAAGTTGGCGGAGGCCTTTGGCGTCCAGGGCGGAGTATTGCGGGAACGGGAGGGTCTCGAAAGTGCGATCGCAACTATGTTAGCTTTCGACGGTCCTTACCTCTTAGATGCCCATGTCACCCGGGATGAAAATTGCTATCCCATGGTGGCACCCGGTAAGAGTACTGCCAACATGCTCGGTTTACCGGATCAAAAGACCCTAGAAAAGGCGGCAGAACTCATTTATTGCACGAGCTGTGGTGCCAAGAACACCTCCACCCATAGCTTTTGTCCTGAATGTGGGACAAAGTTGTAAAACATGGATTTGCAGCAACAGGTGCAAACACTTATCAATGAAGCGCCAGCAGCAGGCGGAATGCTGGCTGCAATTCAGGTGATTGGCCCTCTCCTGGAAGAGTTGGCTTTGCAGCGTTTGCACTATGAGCAATATTATATTCTGCAAAATTTGCAGGGTAACTGGCAGTTAACTACATTGCAGCATCGACAACGACCGGGCCTCGAAAAAACCGTTGTCTATGCCTTTGCGAATTTGCAAGATGCCACTCGGTCTAGTCGCTCAGCAGAGTTAGTGGCCCTGCCGATTCCCATAATTCCACTCCTGTTTCAGTTGCTGGCTTTAGAACCTGTGGATAGTATTCTCTTTGCAGAAACGGCAGGCAATCTCGATCGGACTGAAGAATTCACTCGCCAAGAGTTACAACAGTTAGTGCAAACCAAATTGAGTCAGCAGCGGCCCTCGCCACCCATAGATTTTGCTTAAAAGAGATTTTTGCTTGGATCTGGCTTATGATCCTGACTCTACAGGAATTGAGCTATAAAGCTAAAAATATCTGTATGAAAGGGTTTTAGCTACTACAAAAGATCTTAAATGATCCATGCTACTCCTAGATCTTAGCGGATGACTTCTCTTGCTGGATGTGGTTTTACCGCTGTGGAGCTGGAAGGCCGCCACCACTCAAAATTGATCAGTTTTGGCTAGATACTCACCTGCTTGTACCAGAGATTCTGGTATACCGATAAAGTCATTCCTTGTGACAATGCGATTAGCGAAACAAAACAGAGCTGTTTCGAAGGACCATCTGCGCTTCGTATCACAAACGCCATTCGCGATATGGAGCGCAGATGGCTAAACATTGTTGTCAACGTCGAGCGCCATTTTCCAATCACCATTTGCATCACGACGATAGCCGATCACTAAGCGCCCTTTACCGCCACCCTGCTCTCCAGTTTCCTTGTTTGTCGTTTTCACATCGTAGTGAGTAATCATCACCGCAAAATCCCCAAAGATTTTGATGTCGTTGATTTCAACATCGGACTTGAATGTGGCAGCCTCCATGCGTGGTGCATATTTGTCATGAAGTGCCTGCACGCCAACCGTTGTTGGCTGGTGTTCGTTACAAATTATTACCTCAGGGTCACATGTGGCAACCAACCTTTCAATGTCGCCGTTGTCTAGTGCGGCATTCCATTCGTCGAGAGCTGCTTTCAATTTTTCAATATCGCTCATGGTTTTATACTCCTGTTGGTGTGTGTTCAGTGAAATATTGGCCGACAAGAACTTCGTCGATCTCGGCCAGAAACGCCTTGGTTAGCTCACGCTCGGAAAATTTTGGGGTGACACGCTTTGCGGTGTCGTGATCCGGGAAGGTGTAGATTTCTGCAAACAGTGTTGGGCGATTGGGGTCGGTCGTCACGTAGGTTTTCCATGAGGTGACACCTTCAAGCGCTGTGAAGTCTGTACGCGCTCGCTCTCTGATGGCATCTGCCTGTTCTGGATCTTTCATTTTTAAGACAAAAATTTCAGTAATTTCGGCCATAAATACCTCGCTTTAAGTTGGGACATGCCCTCGTGTTTGTTAGTCCTTGCAATCAAATATAGGGTGCTTTATTGTTCAAGTAAATATGATTTTTTCAAACAAAATGATCGAATAAATGAACAATGAAAAATGTAAACCTCAATGACATATCGGTTTTTGTGGAAGTTGCACGGGCGAATGGCTTTCGTGCTGCTGCTGAAAATCTGGATCTTGGAGTGGGGTCGGTTAGTGAAGCCATCAAACGACTTGAACGCCGCTTAGGTGTCCGCTTGATCGAGCGCACCACCCGCAAAATATCCTTGACCAGCGCAGGCGAAAAATTCTTTGCAAGAAGCCTGCCCGCTCTGGCTAATTTGGCAAGTGCTCTTGATGATGTGGGTGAGGATCAACACACGATCTCCGGCACGTTGCGCTTATCCGCACCGCGGAGTAGCTCTCCATTTTTTCTTGACGATGTGATCTCAAAATTTGGCACAACCTATCCAGCAGTTGGCGTTGAGGTCATGTATGACGATAACAAAGTCGATCTGGTCACGTCCGGTATTGATGCAGCCATTCGCTCGCAAACTCTAGTTGAAAACGAAACCTACTCTGTTGAAATTGGGCCAAAACTGGACATGGTGCTTGTCGCTTCTCCTATCTATCTCGAACACAACGGAAGCCCAAAAAAAATCACGGATTTAACAGACCATGACGGCATATGCTTTGCTTTTGGTCGTGCGGACCGGCTCGCACCATGGTCGTTCGTTGAGGGCAAAAAAAGTCCCTATATTGTCATGCCCAAACCACGCATGATCGTCAATGATTTGGTCTCGATGATCAATTTTGCTAAGGCTGGGCTGGGACTTGCTTATGTCTATCGAAAGCCTGCTGAACCCTTCATTGCGTCTGGCGAGTTGGTCACGCTGTTTGATAAATATGTGCCGCCTTTACCACGCTATACAATCAATTACCTGACAAAGCGCTATATGCCTGCCCGATTGCGGGCATTCATTGATCTGGCTAAAAAATAGGGTAGTCCTAGTTTTATAAGGATGCATTGTAGTGGTGGATGTTTGTTCACCCCATAGCTCCCTGATTATCGAGCATTTTGGAAGATGAAAGCGTCTTCCGGACTAGCCGCGACCCCTTCTAGGATGCCAGGGCAACACTTTTATTCAACCAAAAACTCCCAAAGCTCTTTTAATGTTGTAACCGTAACCCTTTATTCATAAACGGAAGTGTTGCCCTAGCTTGAACCGTGCCCAGATTTTTATCATCTTGACGCTACACTAGGCCTTCACCCAGGCCAGCAGTAACCAGAAAAGTGATTCACAGAGTTGACAGCACATGGGAATACTGTTACATTTATTTACATAAAGTTACAAAACACATGATTTTACGGAGTCCAAGATTATGAATTCATCCAACAACTTTTTTGGTTTTAATTCCTTTGCAGAAGCCTGGAGTGGCCGCCTTGCCATGGTTGGCATCTATATCGCCTTAGTCATTGAACTCGTCACCGGCAAAGGTGTCTTACACTTCTGGGGCTTGATGTAAATCGCTTCCGAACTCTCCTCTCGCCTGCGTCTCATTCGCAATACGACATTTATGGATATTGGCCGAACTGGGAAACCCCAGTTCATTCATTTTCAATACTTTCAGCCATTCAACATTCATGAGAAAACCCAGTCTTTTGACTGGGTTTTCTCATGAATGTTGCCCCTCTCATCCAGCCATCAAAGTCAAACTCTTTCCTCAGTATTCAGGCCAACAGAAATTTGATCTTGGGGTTGACAAAACTTTACATAAGGTTTACATTAGTTCACATAAGTTAATTCGCATTACGGAGTCCAACACCATGAGCATCAAAAATCAAACTTGGGGTTTTAACAGCTTTGCAGAGACATTCAGTGGTCGCTTAGCCATGTGTGGCTTTGTCGCCGCCTTGGTCACTGAAGCATTAACCGGAAAAGGAATCCTTGGACAACTCTCTTCATTTTTCTTCTTTGTTAATTAATTGCCATTTACACCTAACTCATCGTCCTGAATGTCTTCCTCCTTATTCCTTAACCCCAGCTCACAGCTGGGGTTATTTGTTTTTCCATTACCGCCATCCTTGAATCCTTCCCATCGTGAAATCCTCAGTTGAGAGCAAAGACTCGCTAACCACCTACTTTTAGGAAATAGGCCGTTTTCCCTTGTTGAATCATGCTTAGCAAACAAGTGCAGCAAATGGTTCTGCAGCGAGGCGTAGAGAAGTTCGACCCCACCAAAGGCTATCGATTTTCAACCCCTTCGGTCCCAGAAGATGGTCTTACAAGAGTATATGGCCTCCTAACCTAGGGCCACTTAATACAAAAGCAGCTGCTCTTCTATATAGAAGAGCAGCTGCTTTTGTATTAAGTGGCCCTAGGTTAGGAGGCCATATACTCTTGTAAGACCATCTT
>CALDHF010000144.1 GCA_937941595.1 uncultured Acaryochloris sp.
ATTCAACAGTTACTGACCACCCGTCAGTGTATTCGGTGCGACTTGTCCAGAGCCAACTTTGGTGGTATGGATCTCAGCGTTACCAACTTACAGGGCGCAAACTTAATTTTCTCCAATTTGCGCAAGGTCAACCTCAACGCCGCCAATCTTACAGGCGCTAAGCTCATCCAGGCCAAACTTTCGGGTGCCAATCTGCAAACCACCAACTTGAGTGTCACGGATTTAAGTCAAGCAGATCTAAAGGGTGCCAACTTAATTGGTGCTGACCTCCGCAGTAGCCGCATGACTGCAGCCAATCTCAAGGGCGCTCAGATGCAAGAGGCGAAGTTGCAAGGGGTGAATCTGGGAACAGCCAATCTCAAAGGGGCCAACCTCAAGGGGGCCAATTTGTTCTCGGCTGACTTGCGGGGAGCAAATCTGCAAGGGGCTGACCTCACGGGGGCTAATTTGCAGGAAGCAAACCTGAGCGAGGCTAATGTCAAGAATATTAAGCTCACGGATGCCAAGCTGACCGGAGCCACCCTCCCGGATGGCGCGGTTCAGGATTAGGTCACAGTTGCGGGCTTAGTTGCAAGTAGCTTGTATAGAAGAAGGGATGTCCATTTGGCAAAGTCTAGCGCCACTCAGATCGGCATTGCTGAGATTGGCATCCCTCAGATTCACATCTTTCATCGCGATTTTGCCCAAATGAGCACTGCTTAAATCTGCGTCACTCAGATTGACGCTCTCAAGAGAGGCTTTCCGCAAATCCGCATTGTTCAACTTGGCCCCATTGAGGTTGGTGTATTTGAGTTGAGCTTGCTTCAAGCTTGCGCCTTTGAGATTGGCTTGACTGAGGTTGGCATCCTCTAAATAGACTTGGTTGAGAGTGGCATTTCTAAGGTTGCTGCTGCTGAGGTTGGCCGCTCTCAAATCACTAAAGAAGACATGGCGGTTGCCTTGAGTCGTCTCCACCACCGCTACACTAAAGTCTGCATCTTCCATGATCGCTTTGGAGAGGTTGGCACGGCGTAAGTCAACGCCTTTAAGTTTGGCTTTGACTAAAGTTGCCCCACTCAGATTAGCGTCTTGTAGATTGGTAGCTTGTTTGAGGGTTGTGGTCAAGCTAGCACGTCGAAGAGTAGCTTGGCTTAAATTGCTATTTTGTAAATTGGCACTACCTAAATAAGCATCATCCAAATTTGCGCCTTGCAGGTTTGCGCCTTGTAAGTTGGCGCCTTGCAGATTAGCCCCCTTAAGATTCTGATCTTGGAGATCGGCTCCCTGTAAATTGCAGCCTTCGCAGGTATTGGTTGATCGCAACTGCTGTAAATCTTCAGGGTTGACAGCAGGGCTATTGCTCACAGCTCCTAGGGGAAGTAAGGCTAGGCATGTGGTGGCCAGAGCGGTTCCCAGTACTAGATTGCCAGGGTTTAACTGTTTCATGTTATCCATCACTTTTTAAAGCAGCTGTGCAAATTCAATAGGTATTTATTACCTATTCACTGTACTGCCATCAGGTCAATGTTACAAAATGCTAAGAACTAAAGCTATTCCTTCGGATAGATAAACAGGTTGGCAAATGGGTGGCCTATAGAACTCGCCAAATCAAGACCCAAATCGTCAACAGACTGGTGGTTAAGACTGCTTTTGCAGGTGCTATGTTTTTCACCCCCCAATACAATAGCCCCAGGGACCACAAACTTGCCCCGAGGATAGCCCCAGACAGAATTTTCATAAAAGCTTGTCCTCTCAATATCTGACCGTAAATCTGCAGCCAAGTCTGATATTGGTTGATCAATGTTTCCTCAGGTCTCAAGGCCAAAACCTGGGTATAGGGAATGACTCGCCCCGTAGCTGGCCAGATCCCAGCGATGCCGATCATCACTAATCCCACTATCGCTATAGGTAGATAAGTCCACCCCGCAAGCTGCCAAGCTCGCCCACGGCAACGGGCAAGTAACTGGATAAGCCAGCCATAAATCCCCCAACTGATCAATGGCCAACAAAGTAGACCTAACAGACCAACACCGATCCAATAGGGATGTCCACCCGTCTTCATACTCATTGCAGAAAATAATTCAGTGGGCAAAATGGGGGGTAAATTGCGAATCCAGATCAAAAAAGCGATGTATCGGAACCAGCCTGCACCCAGAACAATCCCTAAAGGCCATCGAAGAGAGGTGGGATACTCATAAAGTCCTCGAAAAAAGATTTGAGGCTGAACCAGGAATGTCCAAAATTTCATGGGGTTCGCGCAATGGCAATGTTGCGAAATAGAGTTTGATTCCATCAAACTTTGAAGGAGGATAAACGCTTCAGCAGGATTCTAGCAATGATTGTCTGCGCGAAGACAGTCCGTTTTCGGGTTGTCGACAATCTCCCCTGCGATTAATCACGTCTGTTCAGCATAGCCCTGAAATGCAGTCAGCCAGGTAGAAAGGCTTAGCCTTGATCCGTTTGGATTTGACTTAAAAATTGAGATAATAACTGTTCTAAACCCTTGAGACGAATTGGTTTAGCAATATAATCATCCATGCCTGCGGCTAAATAGGTATCGCGATCGCCCTGCATTGTATTGGCAGTCATGGCAACGATGCGGGGTCTTGCTGTCACGGCCCACTCTTTGCAAATGATTTGGGTTGCAGTTAAACCATCCATTTCGGGCATTTGCACATCCATGAGCACGATGTCATAGGGGTGTTGACGCAATGCAGATAAGACTTCCAAGCCATTGTTGACGAGATCGGCCTGATATCCCAGTCGTTCCAATAACCTCAGAATGACCTTTTGGTTAATGACGTTATCTTCTGCGACTAAAATCCTGAGGACGGATGGGGGGGCTTTGAGGATCGGAAGGGATGGCGCTGGGGTAGAGGAGGTGACAGGGATAAATCCACTGCCGATTTGGAAGATTTTCAGCAATGTTTGGTACAGTCGGTACCACTTAACGGGTTTCCGAAGAGAGGTTGTGATCGGGAGGTCATGCTGTGAGGTGAATGCATTTCTCCCGAGGGGATGCAAGCCAATGATCGGGAAGAGGGGACGGTCATAGGTTTGTTGCCATCCAAAGAGTAACGTCTGTGCTGACATATCAGGAAGTTGGAGATCTGCGATCGCAACATCAAATCTTTTACCCTGCTGGACCAGCGCTACTGCTTCCCGGCCGGAAGCGACCCAAATCGGTATCATCCCCCAAGCTTGAACTTGTTGACTTAAGAACTGGCCATTTGTGGGATGGTCTTCCACAATCAGCACGCGTTTTTCTCGCAAAATCTCTGGCCTATTGTCTGGGGGATTATCGGCTGTAGCTAAGGCTGAAGCGGCAATGGTAAAGAAAAAGGTGGAGCCTTCCCCTACTTGACTGTCCACCCAGATGGTTCCCCCCATCAATTCACATAACTGTTTACTAATCACTAATCCTAATCCGGTGCCGCCGTACTGACGGGTGATGGAGGAGTCGAGCTGGCTAAAAGACTGAAAGAGTCGCTGCTGATGGTTGGGAGCAATACCAATGCCAGTATCTTTAACGGCGAACAGCAATTCATGAATGGACATGGGGACGGCGGGTGTCATTTCGGCGGTAGCGACATCACGGGCCGAAACGGTGACGATCACCTCGCCTTTATGGGTAAATTTCACAGCATTGCTGAGCAGATTGACCAGGATTTGGCGCAACCGATCCATATCACCCTGAATATGATTGGGCGTTCCCGGTTCAATAAAATAGGCGATTTCCAAATCCTTGGAGGTGGCCTTGGCATTAATAATATCTAAGGCTTCTTCGATACAGGTTGCGATCGCAAACGGATTCAGCTCTAACTTCAGCTTGCCAGACTCTACCTTAGAAAAATCGAGAATGTCGTTAATAATATTCAGCAGCGCCTCACCACTGGTGCGAATGGTTTCTAAGCAGTCTTGCTGCTGGGGATCTAGAGAAGTATCCCTCAACAAATCCGTCATCCCAATCACAGCATTCATGGGTGTTCGGATCTCATGGCTCATCATGGCTAAAAATTCACTTTTAGCCCGGTTGGCCGCTTGGGCTGCCTGACTCCTCTCTTGGAGCGCCTGGTTCTTCGCTCTCAACACGGATTGCAGCTGCAGGGTCTTTTGCAACTGTAAATAGAGCGCAGCCTCCGCCTGCTTACGTTGGGTAATATCCTGCATCTCAGCAATGAAATAAGACGGTTGGCCCTGGGAATTTTGAACCAAAGCCACGCTAAGTAAAACAGAAATGGTATGGCCGAGTCGATGAATATACCGCTTTTCTAGCTGATAGCTGGGAATTTGCCCAAGCAAAAGTTGCTGGATGTGATCTCGTTCAACATCACGGTCATCCGGATGGGTAATATCCGTGATATCTAGGCTTAGTAATATCGATTGGCTATAGCCCAATAGCTGACAGAGGGCTGAATTAACCTGCACCCAAGAGCCATCTAAAGCCATTAAAGCTTTGGCAATCGCAGCCTTATTAAAGGACGTTCGAAACCGCTCTTCAATTTGGACAGTTTGTTGTTTAAACAGTGCTTCTCGCTGTTCCTGGAGCTGCTTTTTATCCGTAACATCCCGACAAATTCCCCAAATCTGCTGCCTCCCGGTCCCTGCATCGGTGATGGGCGTATAGATACTGTCATAGGCATAATGCTGTTGATTACAGACGAGTTCATAATCCACAAACACCTTCTCCCCCGTCTCCAACGCCATCCCTAAAGCCAAGTCAATGACCTCTGCTTGCGGTCCTAAAATCTCCTGGTTGGTCTTTCCAATAATTTGCGCAGGTGCCAGACCATACTGTTCAGCCCCTCGCTGATTGATGGCCAAATAGCGACCGTCAGCATCATAGGCCACAAAAATATCGACGGTTTGTTCAATGAATGCAGCAAAGGGGTTAGACAGCTCAGTGGGCTGCAACGGTTTGTCAGAAGACGGTTGTGTCATTGAACCAGACATGGCAATAGTGGGCAACTCCATCCGAGCCCGAGACCTTGGATATGGCCAGACCATCAGGATGCCGTTGACTGCAATTATGGCATGCTCGATTTTAGGGACCGCATAGAGCTTGTTACAGTATTGACTGACGAATATGGATGTCCCCCTCTATGTGTCGATTGTTGGGTTACCTAGGTGAACCTCTCCCTTTAGATACATTTTTGACAAAACCTAACCATTCCCTAGTGGCCCAAAGCTACCAACCCCAAGAAATGACCGCGGGTCTCATTAATGCAGATGGCTTTGGCCTGGGTTGGTATAATCCGCAGCCTGATCCACATCCCTATTGCTATCGCAACACCCAACCCATTTGGAACGATCCGAACTTAGCAGAACTGTGTCGGTACATTATATCTGGCAGCTTCTTAGCCTATATTCGCAGCGCCACCCTGGGCCAGAGCTTGCAATTGAGCAACTGTCAGCCCTTTCGCCATCAGCAGATTCTAGGGATTCACAATGGTTTTATCGATAACTTTCGTCAAACGCTGTTTCGACCCATTCGAGAGGGCCTCAGCGACGAACGCTACCAATCCATTGAAGGCACCACGGATTCTGAACATATCTTGGCCCTAATCTATGAGGCCTTAGCCCAAAATCCTGAACTCAGTCTGGGTGAGGCCTTAACCCAGGTCCTACTCCGCATTAAAGCTTGGGCAAAGTCTTACAATGTTCGGGTTAGTTTAAATGTCATTCTCAGTGATGGTCAGACAATGGTAGCCTCCCGATTCGCTTATCCAGTCCCTCCCCCTTCCTTATATTGGCTGCAAGTCAAACATCCTGTCACTGGCATTCTCGTGGCGTCAGAACCTCTAGATGCTGACGAGCAACTACACTCCTCTAGCCTCGGTGATTGCTGGCAACCCGTCCCCGACAACACCCTCTTAATTATCAATCAAACGCTCGAGATAGAAGCCCATGCCCTCTAACTTGAGCGGGACTGCCTCAACAACCCAAAGCATTCTACAAGAGACTCTTCAGCAACATATCACCCAATCTCGGAAGAGAACCCTAGACCTATTTAAAGAGGTCAATGCCGATATCTTTCGTTTGCAGGCCAACCCTGACTTTAGTCCGGTGGGCTGGCACTTAGGACATATTGGGTTTACAGAAGGTTTATGGTTACTGGAGCAGGAAGCTGGACATGCCCCTTTATTCCCCGAATATCGACGTTTATTTGCGGCGGATGGCTTAGCCAAAACAGAGCGCCAAAACCTGCCTCCCTTCGAAGAGATTTGTGACTATTTAGAGCAGATCCGGACAAAAGTGGAGGCATACCTACCCAGAGCGCCCTTAAGATCCCAGGCTTGGCTCTGGTATTGGTTAGTTCAGCATGAAAGTCAGCATTGTGAAACCATCACTTGGGTATTGCAATTGCATCACCTGCACCAGCAAGCTGCAGTTTCATGGACGCCCCCTCCCATCAACGGGCCATTACCGTCCCCGCCTAAAGTTCCTGTGCAAATCACCTCCTTATCCACCCTAGATATGATTCATATTGAGGGGGGTAAATTTCTGCGTGGCAATAATCAGTTAGACGCCTTAGATAACGAAAAACAAGCACATTGGGCTCACGTAGACTCGTTTTGGATGGATCGTTACCCGGTCACTCAAGGTGCCTATCGGCAATTTATGGAAGCAGGGGGATATCAAAAGTCTCACTATTGGTCTAACGATGGCTGGCAATGGTTGCAAAATAACCCTGTTGATCATCCCTTTCACTGGGATTTGAACAAAGGAGAACATCACCCTGTTTGTGGTGTGAGTTGGTATGAAGCTGATGCCTATGCCCGATTTGCAGGGAAACGACTACCGACGGAAATAGAATGGGAGAAAGCTGCTAGTGGGCACCCTGGCTCGGGGGACGCCCTCGCCCATCCCTCCCCTCAAGCTCCAAGGTATTACCCCTGGGGAGAAGAGTCCCTGACCGCTGATCACTGTAATCACGGGGGATTACGGTGGGGGACTACAACCGTTGATCAGTTTTCAAAAGGCAAAAGTGCCTATGGCTGTTATGACCTATTAGGCAACGTATGGGAATGGACCGATACCTGGTTCCATGCCTATGACGGTTTTCAGCCCTATCCCTACCCGGGATACTCCATGGCTTATTTTGATGATCAACATCGTGTCCTTAAAGGCGGGAGTTGGGCCACCCAATCGCCTGTATTGCGATGTGCTTTCCGAAATTGGTATGAACCCAGGATTCGGATTCACTTTGCTGGGTTTCGGTGCGCTTACGGTTGACCGATCCTGCGTAATTAATGGCGATAGTTTAAAGTAGTTGGGGGTTTTGGTGATTGTTTGCTAATTCCTTACGGCATAGAGTCGGCCCATCTGACGGAGAAATCTAATCCCATGCCTGAGTCTGTTCAGACAGAAGCGTCATCCTCAGTCACACATCCTCACATTGACCTAAATTCTCGTTTACAGATTACTCCCCTGGTCAATCATTCTGTTCCTCAGCTCCAACCCGATCCGGCGTTGGACATTATTCGGGGATTATCCCAGGCGTCGAAAACACTCCCAGCCCAGTATTTCTATGATGACCACGGGTCACAACTGTTTGAGCAAATTTGCGAGTTACCGGAGTACTATCCCACTCGCACTGAAACCGCTATCCTCCAAGCCCGTGCATCGGAAATCGCCAGTATTACGGGGCCAAGTGAACTGGTGGAACTGGGGAGCGGAAGTTCGACGAAAACCCGCCTGTTATTAGATGCCTATGCCGATGCGGGACGGTCCCAGTGGTATTGCCCGATTGATGTCAGTGGCAGCATGCTCAAACAGAGTGCCCTAGACTTACTGGAAGACTATGCAACCTTAAACATTCATGGCTATATAGGAACCTATGAGCTGGCATTAGCCTCCTTATCTCCGTCGATACTGCCCTCACGCATGGTGTGTTTTCTGGGCAGTAGCTTGGGTAATCTCAATCCCCAAGAATGCCAAGTATTTTTTGATCAACTCACAATGGCTCTACAACCCGGTGAGTACTTGTTGCTGGGGGTTGATCTACAAAAATCGACCCAGCAGTTAGAGGCTGCCTACAACGATAGCCAAGGGATTACAGCAGCCTTTAATCTGAATATCTTGCGTCATCTCAACTGGCGATATCAGGGCAATTTCAACCTGGAGAATTTCCAACATCTCGCCTTTTATAATCCCAAAGACAATCAAATTGAGATGCATCTTCGGAGTCTGGCAGCCCAAACTGTTGAGCTATCAACCCTAGACCTGACAGTGGAGTTGGCACAAGATGAAACAATTCGCACAGAAATCTCTCGAAAATTTGATTTAGGGGAACTTCAGCAGCAGTTACGAGGAAAAGAGAATGATTCCAACCACAGAAAACTGGAGCCTTTGAAAGTATGGACGGATGCAAATAGATGGTTTGGGTTGGTGCTTTGCCAACGTTCGGGTAAATGACGGTTGTGTTCAAGAGAGAGGTAAGAGCGGCCCTAGACAGTTAAGAATCCATTCAGCAAGATAAAATATTAAATCCAACGGTTCACTTTACAGATCGCAACAGGCTGGCGATAGGAGAAACAGAGTCCATGGGCAGAATTGTCGGCATTGACCTAGGCACCACGAATTCAGTGGTTGCGGTGATGGAAGGAGGCAAGCCAGTCGTTATTGCTAATACGGAGGGCAGCCGCACGACCCCGTCCGTAGTCGCGTTTGGCAAAGAGGGGGAACGATTGATTGGTCAATTGGCCCGTCGGCAATCTGTTCTCAATCCCCAAAACACGTTTTATGCGTTCAAACGATTTATGGGGCGTAAATATAGTGAACTATCCCCAGATTCGAAGCGGGTTCCCTACACCATTCGCCGTGATCAGGCCGACAACATCAAGGTAAAATGTCCGTGCCTAGAGCGAGAATTTGCCCCGGAAGAAATTTCGGCGATGATTTTGCGAAAGTTGGCAGATGAAGCCAGTCGATTTTTGGGAGAACCGATTACCGGCGCCGTGATTACCGTTCCCGCCTATTTTAATGATGCCCAACGTCAAGCCACGCGAGATGCAGGTCGAATTGCGGGTTTGGAGGTGAAACGGATTATTAATGAGCCAACGGCCGCTTCCCTGGCTTATGGTTTGGACAATCAGTACAACCAAACCGTGATGGTGGTTGATTTAGGTGGGGGGACCTTTGATGTCTCTATTCTGGATGTTGGCGATTCTGTCTTTGAAGTGCGGGCAACCAGTGGGGATACCCAACTCGGGGGTACTGATTTTGATCGGGTCATTGTGGATTGGTTGGCGGACCGATTTTTAGAGCAAGAAAATATTGATCTGCGACGAGAACCTCAATCGTTACAGCGTCTGACAGAAGCGGCAGAAAAAGCCAAGATTGAACTGTCAGGGCTACCAGAGACGAACATTAGTTTACCCTTCATTACGGCAACGGAAGAGGGGCCAAAGCATATGGATGTGGTCCTCAGTCGAGGACAGTTCGAGAACTTATGTGCAGATTTGGCACAACGATTGCAGGCTCCGGTAGAACGGGCATTACGGGATTCTAATTTACGCTCCATTGATATTGATGAAGTGGTGTTGGTGGGTGGGTCAACTCGGATCCCGATGGTGCAGATGCTGATTGCCCAGATGATTAATAAACGTCCCAATCAAAACGTCAATCCAGATGAAGCGGTGGCAGTGGGGGCGGCGATTCAAGCGGGCATTACGGCTGGAGATTTGCAAGATATTTTCTTGCTGGATGTAACGCCGCTGTCCTTTGGATTGGAAACCATTGGTGGGGTGATGAAAAAGTTAATTCCCCGCAACACCACCATTCCAGTCCGCCGTTCTGATGTGTTTTCCACGGCTCAAGATAACCAAAATCAGGTAGAAGTTCATGTCTTACAAGGCGAGCGCCAATTAGCCAGTAACAACAAATCGTTGGGGAAATTTCAGCTCCGGGGAATTCCGCCTGCACCTCGAGGGGTACCGCAAGTCCAGGTGTCGTTTGATATTGATGCCAACGGCATTTTGCAAGTGACGGCCATGGATAAATATACGGGTCGGGAACAAACGATTACGGTGCAAGGGGCTGCCAACCTCTCGGATGGAGAGGTGAACCGGATGCTGCAAGAGGCAGAACAGTTTGCCGATACAGATCGATTGCGACGAGAGCGGATTGATAAGCGCAATCGCGGCCAAGATTTGATTAGCCAATGCGATCGCAAACTGCGAGAAATCACTTTAGATTTTGGTCCTCAGTTTGCCAGTAACCTGCGTCGACGTGTGGAAACTCTCTCCCGCGATTTGCAAGACAGCATCAGCCGCGATCAGGATCGTCAAATTGATCTGGACTATGCAAATTTACAAGATGCCCTCTATGAACTCAACCAGGAGATTAGTCGCCTCAATCAAGAGATTTATGATGATGAAGAGGAATTATTCCCAATCCCCTCTATGTCTACGATCACTGAGGCAGTATCAAAAGGGGTGAATAAAGGGGTAGAAATTGTCACCGGTCGTCCCTCAGATGACGATAGTCCTCGACGCCGACCGTCCAGTCGCATGGATAATGATTTTTGGGAAGACTGGGAAGATGATGATTGGTAAACTCAACAGTACCGTTGCGCTTTAGGATAGCTAAGCTGATATAGGGTTGATGCAAAATTTCCGCAATTATTACGATATTCTCAAGGTGCCCAAGAACGCAGCACCTGACGAAATCAAGCGTTCCTATCGTAAATTAGCCCGTCAATATCATCCTGACCTCAATCC
>CALDHF010000145.1 GCA_937941595.1 uncultured Acaryochloris sp.
GTCAAGGCGATAACGAGTCCCTTGGGACAAGATCCATTGCTGTTGAGAGGCGTTCCACGTCGCCTGTTTAGCAGTCCACAGGGTCCGTAGTTGCCGATCTTGAAAAGCCAGAATGGTTAAGTGCTGTAGGGTTTGGCCTTCAGCATTGCGGGCATAGAACAATTGGGTGAGCTGCTGATTCCTAAATGCTCGATACACAATATGTTGGCCTGGAATGAAGGCCGTTGCAGCTCCAGGTTGAGCGAGCAAAAGATTAGCGTGCAGCGTGGCTGGTGGCACGACTAGCTCACTGAGGGCCAAGGTACAGCCTGCCCCTAGAAGACTGAAAATCAGGGCTGTCAGCACGATCCGATACAGGCTCGTCCCACAGCTTCTCAGGACCATTAGCTCATTGCGTTGTGCTAGTTGGCTAAACGCGACCAAAGGTGCCAATAGCAAAGACATGGGTAAGGCTAGGACCATAAAGCTGGGTAATTGCAGCCCCAACACCTGGATTGCCGTATGGAAAGAGAGGGAGCCTGCGGTCAGCCGTCGCAGCACCGTGAAGAGTGACCCAATACTAAAGCCAATGACCGTGAAGGCTCCAAAGCCAAACACCCACGGCATCCATAGGGTCCGTAAAATCAGAGCATCCATGCGGGTTAAGGAAAACCTGCTTCTGGACATAGCTTGAGAGACCTGAGGATTAGGATGACCCGGCGTCATTTTGCTCAGAGAGGACCTGGATACGGATGGTTTCCGATGGGTTGGAGCCAGACGCGCCTAACTCAACTTCTAAAATATCGCTATAGAGACGCTCCAGGGCTTGCAGTAAGGATTGTAGATGGGGAGAGCTGGCCCCAGAAGCATTATGGAGTTTGTCGGTCAGTCTCCGTAGCCGTCGCCAGGTGGTATAGAGTTTGGCAACCATATGCTCTAGCTGAGAGGCTTGATTGACAAGATCCGCCGTGATGTTGAGACAGCCTAGTCGCAAGGCCTCTTCTAAGCTGGATTCAAGATCGATGGATTGCTCGGTAAGGGCTTGGACATTATTAAAGGCTTCTAAATATTTGGCCAGTTGCTTAGCTTCAGCAGTGGCTTGCTTGAGGGTATCGAGGTCGGGACTGGCTGAGAGTTCAGATTGAATGGTGGTCTGGTGGGCTTCGGGTAATTTCTCTAGTTCTTTGACCAAGGGAGCCACATGGCGCATGGGAATGGTCTGATTCGCGGCCTTCGCTTTAATTTCTGCGGGGACTAGCTCCGAGGTCATGGTCATCCACTCATCCGAGAGCTGCTGGACTTCCCGGGTGGTAATCCGCTCGCCTTGACGGGCTGTTTCACTCACTAACTCTTGGACCTCGGGTGAGGACTGAGCCGTTTTGACAAAGGCTCGTTTGCTGAAGTTATTAATGGAGTCCGGTTCTAGATGGCCAGCCTCTAATAACGTATCGGCACTATTGGCGAGTTCTATCCAGCTATAGGCCTGGCTCTTGCTAATTTCATTGTTTTGCAGCCAGGTCAGGAATCCACCGCCCCGACCTTCTCCGGTTTGTTTTTCGCGATCGCGAATGGAGCGTAAAATCCGGCCTCGCCAAATATCAGTTTGCAAATCAAAGCGATCGCAAACGACCCACGCCGCTCCCACTTGCTGCTGAAACTCAAATTCAGAGATATCTTGATCCTCTGGATCAGGCAGCTGCAAGGTGAATTCCCCGTTGTTCACGAGTACCGCTTCTGCTGGCGTTGTCTCTGTTGGAGAGGGGTTGACCATAATATCCGTCTTCTGATTGCCGACCCATTATGCCATGAGTCGCCTGACCCCCTGGCTAGACTCAGCGTACTTCCACATTCTTCTTATACCTAATAATTCATTCCCACCTAAAAAGTGAGGTGGATTACCAACCAACTTAGAGAGCCTTTCTGTTAAGAACCCCATAGAAACCCTACAATCTCAGATTTATCCCTTCACAATGGAGGAGAGTGCATTCTAGTTGAGGAGCCATAATTCATGGCATATATTGGTGAGCTTGGGGCTGGCTCCAGCATCTATATCGAAAATCAAGAGCATCAAACCATTGTGACGGCGGTGACTTCGTTGCCGGGGCAACAACAGCAAACTAGCCATAGCTTGACGACAGGCCGTTGGACCACCTCTCCTGAACTCTTTCGTAGTCCTCAAGGGGCAGTGATCAAAGTGGGCACTGCTCAAGGGAATTACTATTTACAAGTACAAAGCCACCGCATTGCTCAAGTAGAGACGATTCCACCCCAACAGATGTTAGAACCCATTCCCCTGCAGCAGGTGGTGCAAGCACCAACCACCACTATGCCACCCATGCCGTCAATGCCGCCCCTGGAGATGGGCAATATGTTTATGAATATGCAGCCTATGCAGATGCACATGGGTAATATGCGCATGAGTGTGGGGACAGCTTCAACCGCAACCTATAGCAGCAGCACATCTAACACCAACAAATTTTGTCGGCAGTGTGGCACAGCCGTTGAAGCCACCGACAAATTTTGTGCCAACTGTGGCCATCGTCTTCACTGAGAACTTCTGAATCATCCTAGATTCGAGTGAGGTCTACTTATAGCTTTAGATATCCCAACTATATTGCCACTGCCACAGGTGTTGATTCAGGCGCTATTGGTGCAAAATGTAGCACCATGATTTGGGTGGCTCGCAGGGCAACAGATTCATAAGTACGACCATCTTGATCGCTAAACTCAATTTCAAACGCATCTCCATCTGCAAGTATTTCAACTACAGTGCCAACTTGTCCACGGTGAAGTTGATATTCGGGTAAGTCAGTTGTCAATGCGACTACATCCAGCAAATTGATTTTTTGTATAGTCATTTTGCTTGATCTCTCCGAATTACAGTGGATAGCACGTTATGAGCCGAGGAATATCTGAGTTATGTTCAACTATCCAACTCCTCCGTATAGTTGCATTTCTATCTTGCCACTTCAGGGGAAAGTCGATTGTGTAGCGTTGACCAAATTCATCTAAACGTCCTGGCTGAGCTTCGTATTGCGTTACTGCCGTAAGTAAAATAGGTCTTAATTCTTCAGCATTTTGGACGGTAATACCGAAAATGGCAGCAAATAAGCGAGCTTTATGTTTGCCCTGGGGATGCTCTGGATTCAAACAATAATCCCGTAGTTTGCGCATATCAACGACTGCATTCACAGAATTGGGAATTAAGTCTGTCAAAGCTACTGTTTCTTGCTCTATCAGATAAATATCTTGTCCTTTGAGTGCTTCCTCAGGATCGAGTGAGGCCGTAAACATCAAAAGGGCATGTTTCGCCTCTAGTGCTGCATCTAAGATTTCATCATTCTGCGAGAACGGTGCAGGCACAATCACCGGAAAGCGATCTGTCGAAGATGAGATGAGAAACCTGGCTAACTGCGCAAGAATTTCTATTCCTCCAAGCATTTCGCTGCT
>CALDHF010000146.1 GCA_937941595.1 uncultured Acaryochloris sp.
CCTGAATATTCCCCTTGAGATCCGGCATTGGGCTGGAGGGATATCCCTGCAAAACCCGTAATCTCAGCCAACATGTCTTCTAGCTGCCTGAAGAGTTCTTTATAGCCTTGAGCCTGTTCTACAGGTACAAAGGGATGGAGCTGACCAAACTCCGGCCAGGTGACGGGGAGCATCTCGGAGGTGCCGTTCAGCTTCATGGTGCAGGAACCCAGGGGAATCATGGAGGTGGTCAGGGACAGATCCTTATTCTGCAAACGATTCATATATCGCAGCAGTTCTGTTTCGGAATGGTAGGCGTTGAAGACATTTTCGGTGAGGTAGGGACTCGTGCGCTGATGCAGTGCTGGGTAGGCAGAGGTGGTTTCTGCAAGTAAGTCTTCAAGGGTAAAACTGAGGTCGTTAGAGGTGAATAGACTGAGGACGTCCCACAAATCCTTGGGGGTTGTAGTTTCGTCGAAAGCAATGCTGACCGTTTCATGGTTTGTGAACCGGAGATTGATGTGATGAGATTGCGATCGCACCCGCAATTCCTCCCCAGACAATGCCCCTAATTTCACCGTCACCGTGTCAAAAAACAGGTCTGAAGCCAGCTCATATCCCAGATTCTTTAAGCCTGAAGCCAATAAACTCGTCAGCAAATGCACCCGATCTGCAATTTTCTTCAGTCCCTGAGGGCCATGATAGACGGCATACATACCCGCCATCACCGCCAACAAAACCTGAGCCGTACAGATATTACTCGTGGCCTTATCCCGACGAATATGTTGTTCACGGGTTTGCAAAGCCAGTCGGAGCGCGGGCTTATCTTGGACATCATGGGAAATTCCCACAATCCGCCCCGGAATCTTGCGCTGATAAGCCGCCCGTGTGGCAAAAAACGCAGCATGGGGTCCCCCATAGCCGAGAGGGACGCCAAATCGTTGACTATTACCCACCGCAATATCTGCCCCCCATTCTCCCGGTGGGGTGAGTAGAAGTAGACTGAGCAGATCTGTTGCTACAGTGACCAATGCACCAGCAGCATGAGCCGCTTTCACAAAGGCTCGATAGTCATGAATAGCCCCATCCGTAGCGGGATATTGAAGCAGCGCCCCAAACGTGGCCTGGTTGGCAAAATCAAACTGCTGATGATCACCCACCACCACCTCAATCTCTAAAGGCAAGGCCCGGGTACGGATAATCTCAATGGTTTGGGGATGGCAGAGTTCGGAGACAAAAAATGTCTTGGCTGTCTGTTTCTTTTGCAAGTTATAGCTCATGGCCATCGCTTCGGCGGCGGCAGTGCCTTCATCCAGCAGGGAAGAATTGGCAATTTCCAGCCCCGTTAGATCCATCACCATGGTCTGAAAGTTGAGCAGGGCTTCTAACCGTCCCTGAGCAATCTCAGCCTGATACGGCGTGTATTGGGTGTACCACCCTGGATTTTCCAGGATATTTCGCTGAATGACCGGGGGAGTAATACACCCGGCATACCCCATGCCAATGTAGGACCTAAAAATTTGGTTGCGGGACGCTATGGCTCGCAAGTCTTGAATCAGCTCATGCTCACTGCGTTCCTTACCTAACTTGAGGGGTTGCTGGAGGCGAATCTGAGCAGGCACCGCGGCATCAATAAGGACATCTAGATCCGTGACCTTCATGGCGGTTAACATCTGAGCAATTTCTTCCCCATTCGGACCAATATGACGATGCCCAAACTGATCTGAGGGTTGCAACTCACTCGGGAAGTTTTGAGCTGACAATGCTCCAACCATGCCATT
Source organism: uncultured Acaryochloris sp. (assembly GCA_937941595.1). Lineage (GTDB taxonomy): Bacteria > Cyanobacteriota > Cyanobacteriia > Thermosynechococcales > Thermosynechococcaceae > Acaryochloris. The sequence goes on from CALDHF010000146.1 coordinate 1,761, forward strand.
TTTGACCTCTTCAGAAGGGCATGGAAGTCCAGAAGAAACGGATGATGATGTTGGGGATTGGGTCATGGTCAGCGAATATGCCTCAAACAACACGTCAGTAACAAGGGCGGAAAAAAGAGAGAGCTGTATTTAATACCTTAAGTGTAAAAAAGGGTTGAAAATTCTATAAGTTTAGCAAAGAGATATGTAGCAGGATGATTATGTTGGACTTCAAACCTAAAAAATCCTGAGTATTGAGCACTTGTTCGAAGACAAAATGGGGTTAATCCCTTGATATAAATGAGTTTTCGATACAATTAAAGAATAAGTTGACCTGCAAGCTGAAGTTTTCATGACGAGTCTCTTTGTCAGATCCGAGAAAATGACAGTGCCTATTGATCTATCTTCGCTGGTGCCAACGCAGCAGGTGAGTTATGCAATTCTATGAATTTTGCTGCACCCATCCTGAGTTGCGGATTGAATGACATACCAATGGGGAAGTAACAGTAATACGTCCTGCCTTTGCAGATACTGGTAACTGCAACTTCAAAATTTCTCAACAAGTTGATAACTAGTCAGATAAGAACGAGGCCGAAGAAGTCTTCGACTCAAGCGCTGGTTTTACACTACCGAATGGAGCCACTCTTTCTCCTGACACCACCTAGATTGAGTCGGAACGCTGGAACGCTTTGTCACCAAAAGATCGCAATCACACCTGACTTTGTAGTTGAGCAGCAATCTAGCAGCGATTCCCTGGCTCTGGCTAATTTACTTCAAGGGAAGATGGAAGAGTACATCGAGAACGGCGTCAGACTAGGCTTACTCATTGATCGCAAAAATTATCGGGTTTATATCTATCGTCCCGATGCTATCCCTGATATTTTGGAGCGTCCAGAGGTAGTTGATTGTGAACCAAAGTTACCTGGCTTTGCTTTGGTCATAGCAAAGATCTGGTAGTGATTTGTCTGGCTTCTCTCGCCCTAAACTATAAAAAGTGGTTCTATCGGTTGCCATCCCAGTTGGGAACTGCTGTGACACCCGTCTGGAAAATCCACGGTAGCAATTTCCGTACCGTTGAATTATGGATATATAAATTTTGATAAACAGGATCCCTAAAGACTTGGCATCAGGATGTTCTGAGCCTTTACTGACTGTCAATATTTACAGCTTAAGTTCGCCGAGTTATAGGGTTATCTCTGCCTACATTCTGTAGAGGTCTCCCACAAGTTTGCAATAATTAGAATGAGGCATTGGATAGTAATGAATGGGCACCGATCAGTCAGACGCCACATTGACCTATAGCCAAGAACAAGTTCAGCAAATCTTAAATCTTGCCATTGAACAGCAAGCCTATGAAGGAGAGTTTTCCCACGATCAGCTAGTGGAAATTGCCGAAGAGTTAGGGATTTCGCAAATAGCACTCAACCAGGCTGCTCAAAGCTTGAGAACGCAACAAGGCGAGCTAGTCAAACGCCAGAGTTTTGATCACTATCGTCAAATCAACCTCCGCAAAAAGGCAGGACGGTTTGCGATCGCAAATTCAAGTCTGATTCTGCTCAACACTCTGATGGGCTTTTCTTTCCCCTGGTCCCTGTATATCGCCCTCTTATGGGGGTTACGGCTGGGCCTCAATGCGTGGAATGTTTATCACACCGGAGACGAAGCCTATGAACAAGCTTTTCGTCGGTGGGAACGAAAACATCAGCTCCAGCAAAAAGTTGATACTTGGTTGGGACGGTTATTGAGTGTTTAAGGATCTAGAGTAGGGCGATCTCAGCAAACCGTCAGACGCCTTTTCCTCATTCATGGGTTTTAACAGTATTTATTGCTACTAAAACGATGCGATGCGCGATCATTTTGGACGTGGCAGATGAACTTATATGTGGCAAAAGTTAATTTATATGTTTTGTCGTTCATCTAGGGGTGGGTCACTGAATGATGGGCGTAGAATGAGAACAAATCAAATCTAAAGAAAATATAAAAATTTGCAGATTAATGCATTTTTCCTGAAAACACTCACCAAAGGTGATTGTAATGAACTCCAGTCTTCTACGCCAAGTTTGGGAAGTGGTTGAAGCGACCCAGACTGACATTCTCACCCAGTTAAATGACATGCAGCTTGTTCAGGTGTTAGTTGCAGATCTTAAAGATCGTAATTTACTGGAAAAAGATGAAGAAGCAAACGCCCAAGCCTATATTCGCTCTCGATTGATCCTTATTCGTGAATTAGCGGAGTCTCGCAAGGACTTGTGCTGTCCACTAAAAGTAAAGGTTCCCATCCATCCTCCTCTGGAGGTTTTAACGCGGGATTTAATCGCGGGTTAAAACCTCCAGAATATACCAATACCCAGCCATCTTAGGCTAAGGATTGATTGCGCTTAGTCTGTTAATTGAGCAGCGCTTGCTTCCGCGGGCGGGGATAGCTTGCCAGCCAAATATTTATTCAAGACAGCATTCACCAGGGATAGCAAAATAGGTCCCAGGAAGAACGCAATCAGGCCATCCACTCGAAATCCAGACACAAATACTGCGGCTAGCCAGAAGCACAACCCATTCAGAACCAATAAGAACCCACCCAAGGATAGTAAGGTGAGTGGGAAGGACAGGATAGTCAGTACTGGTTTGACGATGCCATTAACGACACCAAGGGCTATAGCAGCCACCAACGCGACCGGAAAACTTGCTAACTCCACACCAGGCAGCACAATATCCACAACTAATAGACTGAGTGCTGTTGCCAGAATGGTTAAAAATAGTCCACGCATATTTTTATCCTTTGCTTTAAACGGTTACTGTCATTCTTTCTATTTAGGTTGAAGCATCAGGGAAGTGAACTTCGCGATACAAAAACAATGAATCTGCTTTAACCTTAGAAGGCAAATCGATAGATTGATCTTTATTTTCTGATCAATTCATTATTTTCAAGGGTGTTGAGACGCCATAAGACGACTTGATATTTTTATATCTATGATCTTGCCTCCCGTCTCCGTCTTCAGAACAGCAGAACTCAGTTTCAGTTTGATTCTCAACTTAGCGTTAGCGCTATCGGGGTGGGTGCCCGGTATTATCCACGCTCTGTGGTTAAACTCTAAACAAGACAGCTAAACTACTCCTGACCGCTTTTACAACATAAAGGAGACCATTATGGGCAAGTCACTTCCTCCCAAAGCCGTTATTGGACTGGGCAAGTTTGTCTGGACCACAATGTGGAACTTGATGATGTCGAATATGGCTCCCCGGAGCAAAAAAGGGGCCTATGTTCGTCCAGATAGCCAGTTTAGACATGTCGTCTCTGCTGATACCTCTTTTACCCCTGCAGCCCAACGATATCGATTATATGTGGGCTTAGGCTGCCCGTGGGCTCATCGCACCCTAGTGGTCCGAGCCTTAAAAGGATTAGCGGATGTGATTGATGTTGTAGTTGTGCAACCCTCAGCGACGGAAGGAGGATGGGTCTTTGAACCAGAGCATCAGGGCTGCAAAAGTTTAGGCGACCTGTATCGTTTAGCTCAGCCCGGATACGAAGGGCGCTGTACCGTTCCCGTTTTATGGGATCTCCAAACTCAGCAAATTGTCAATAATGAGAGTTCTGAGATTATTGTGATCCTGAATGCTGCATTTAACGACTTTGCCCTGCAACCTCACCTAGATCTTTACCCAGAAGCATTGCAACCGAGTATTGATCAATGGAATGAAAAAATTTATCACGCTGTCAATAATGGGGTATATCGATGTGGGTTTGCTCAAACCCAAGCTGCATATGATCAAGCGTCTAGTGAACTTTTCCAAGTTTTGGATCAATTAGATCAGGCTTTATCAACCCGCCGTTATCTTTGTGGAGACCAAGTTACCCTGGCTGATGTCCGGTTGTTTCCCACCCTATTTCGATTTGATGTGGCCTACTATGGTCTCTTTAAATGCAATCTGCGACGCATCCAAGACTATCAGCATCTAGGTCCCTATCTACGGGATCTCTATCAACTTCCGGGGGTTGGTGATACCTGTAACTTAGAGGCAGTCAAAAATAGCTACTATGGCTTCCTATTTCCCCTAAATCCTGGCGGCATTATCCCTACAGGGCCAGATCTGACGGACTTGTTAGCACCCCATGGTCGTGAGCACTTAGAATCCACGCCCGAGAACGTGCTAACAAGCTGAAAGTACGTTCTGGTTGATCGATTCCCGGACTCTATTGAATGTCCTGCAACTGCTTGGGGATTCCACTTCAGAGGTGCATGTATCTTTACTGTGCTGTCTAGGATTCCATCACCCCGCACTCAAATGACTCCACTCTTTAGTTTGATATTCGGATAGGAGTACCGAAAAATCCCTCAACCTCCATCCTGAGAAGGGATTGGCATCCCTTTAAGCATTTAAATTAATGCCTGTACATAAATTAATTTGAAGAAAGTAAATTAAATATTTTCTCTGGGAATAATAAGTATACGAAGGTATACAGGATAAAAGTAAGACGCGATGGGCACTACAGACCAAAAAAGGTTGCTTGAAATACAGATTCTTGAATATATTGCGAGTGAACCCCAAACCCTCAAATCACTCATTGACCTGACTCAAGCCCCTTCAGCAGCAGTGAGTTGGATTTGTCAAAACTTGCGCGGCAAGGGGATCATTAGCCTTAATCATGAAGGTTATTTTTGTCTATTAGAGCCTGTTGGCCCAGCTCAATCTATATTCAAGCGTTTGCAGAAGATAGCGAACCAAGAATCCTTCGAGATCCCTCAACAAGTTATTTGATGTTTCAACAACAATAGGGGAGGAAATGTCCCCTCAATGCTTATGCCGTTCAAGAATATCTGATGGCACTGGATTCTCATATAAGCTCAGATATAGAAATTGTCAGAGGTGGTTAGTCAAACTACCAAAAATCAGCATAAGGCACCCTGAATTTGATCTTTATTGTTGTTAAGCAGCCTGGAATAATTCTTGGAGTTCGTGGACTCCTTTGATGAATTTCTTTCTTCGATCAGTTAGAGAAACGGACTCTGCCATTCGACTGCGAGGTCTCCAAAATTTACTCACCTCATTTACCGCTATGCTGAATCGATGAGCCGCTCCAAATTCACCGAATCCAAGGATAGGGTGATAGCGATGATTGACGGGTCTATGACTTTGTTCGACCGGATCCTCAGTACAGGGCCAGACATCATGTTTCACGTCCTCACCCAACTCTTCTTCAATAGCGCGAGAGTAGGACGCCAAGCCATCGGTCGCCACCTTTTTAGGCACATTTCCATGAAGTTCAATCGCTTGAGCAAAGAAGGCTTAGGTCCCTCCATATCTCGGGTTTTGCTTAGTCGAAAATCGACCAGACTTCCAGCATTATCAATACCACGATAAAAGTAGCACCACTTGCCCTTGATTCAGATATATGTTTCATCTACAAGCCCAACCCTTCCTACTGTTCCCTTCCATTTAGCTCGAACTTGTTCCGAAAATTGGGTAGAAATCATTCTTCCCAATCCCGGACTGTTTCATGGGTGAACTTGAAACCTCAGATCAAGAAGTACTCGGCCACATCTCGGTAGCTGAGTTTGTAGCGTACTCGGAATAGAAGTACCCGGAATAAAATGTCTGTAGGGACTTCAATAAAGTTGAAAGGATTGCCTGTGCACTAATTATAAGTCCGAGGGCATTGCTTACAGCGGAACATGCCATAGCCAAGGTTAGTTTTACGCTGAAGAAATGAGACTCGGGTGGCGTGGCAGTGAGGGCAATCCATGAAAGGTAGACGGAGTTCAGCTTAGGGAAAGCAATTAGCCTATTAGACTGGTGGGGTCTCTTCAATTTGGCTACTCAGGACTGACAATTTCATTGCAGGAAGTGAAATCATGCTTGAGGATCAATTCAGAGGAGGTAACGATAAGCCTTCAAATTACCCTGATCGCTTTTGGCACTGTTACCTAGTTTTGAACCAGGCCAATCAACCCAGTTTATGACAGTTTTAAACTTATTTTTACTTGGTTAAGGATTAAATATAAGATTGTCCTTGACTCATTCTTTATTGAGTTGAGGGTTTGAAATGGAATTGCTATATCTCTGGTCCAGTAAACTTTTGATGGTTTAGACGAAACTTTATGGCCAATACTTTTTTTATCTCTACAACGGGTAATGACGACAATACTGGAACAATAGATTCTCCCTTTGCAACGCTACAGAAAGCCCAGGACCAAGTTCAAGCAGGAGACACTATCTATATGAGAGGGGGGCGGTATAAGCTCCCAAAAGATACCACAACCTTCTTATCCAAGGATGGCACCAAGGATGCTCCCATTCGTCTGTTTGCCTATGAAGATGAAACGCCAATCTTAGATGCCAGCGACTGGATTCGGGCTCAAGTGCCTTACGATGACGCAACGCGACGGGTAATCGTACAAGAGGGGGATGCTTGGCACATCAAAGGCTTGGAAATGACCGGCGGAGCCAGAGGTTTTTTCCTGGCGCGGTCGGTCAGCGATAGTCGTTGGGAGAACCTCAATGTTCACCACAACGACAACTCAGGATTTGAAGTGTTTGGGGACAACACTAATAATAATTTAGTTATTAATAGTGATTTTCATCACAATTTTGATCCAGCGAATAACGGTCAAGATGCAGATGGCTTTGGATTTAAATTTGGGTCTGGCACTGGCAATGTCATTCGTAACTCCAGGCTGTATAACAATTCAGATGATGGCATCGATTTGTGGGAATTTGAGGATGCTGTCACCCTTGAGGGCAATTGGTCCTATGGCAATGGTGTCGACCGCTGGAACTTTGGTTCAGCCTTTGAAGGCAACGGGATGGGATTCAAGCTCGGAGGGGGGAGTCCAAGTGTACCCAGCGCGCCTCATATTCTTCGGAATAACTTGTCTTGGGAAAATGCCCAACGCGGGTTTGACAATAACAGTAATGCTGGATCAATTCAGGCCTATAACAACACGAGTTATGGGAATGGAGCGAATGGGTTCTACTTCACCGATAGCAATCACCAACTGCGAAATAACGTCAGTGTAGGTGATGAGACGGTGATCACCGGTGATCAGGTGGACGATCGCTTCAACGCTTGGTCCGGAACCGTTGAAGTCAATGAGGATGACTTTCAAAGTCTAGACTCATCGATTGCTAAGGGCCCTAGACAAGGAAATGGTGATCTGCCAGAGAGTCCTTTTTTGCGGCTTGCCGAGGATAGTGATCTGATTGATGCAGGAGTGGATGTGGGCTTGCCCTTTCAAGGTGCATCTCCTGATTTTGGTGCTCAAGAGAGGCAAGCAACACCAATACCCGTACCTGAGCCTACTCCAGAACCTAATGAAATTGAAGGAACAGGAGAGAACGATACCTTATTGGGAGCCACTACCGATGACCTGATCAAAGGTTTTTCGGGTGATGATCTCATTCGAGGAAGTGCTGGCAGAGATATAGTCGTTGGTGCCAACGGTGACGATACCCTATTTGGGGGTGATGGTAGGGATAAAGCTTATGCTGGGGCAGGCGATGACGTGCTGTATGGCGGCAGAGGCAACGATCGACTAGCCGGTGGAGAAGGAAACGATAGCATCACTGGTGGGTCTGGCAGGGATAGACTCATTGGTGTCTTCACCAGCGACAACACACCAGGCGTCGGGGAAGTGGATACTCTCAGCGGTGCTCAAGATGGAGATATGTTCGTTCTGGGTGATGCTAGCAATGTCTACTATGCTGGCGATGCTGCTGAGGACTACGCTTTAATTACTGACTTTGACCCGACTGAAGGAGATATGCTGCAA
>CALDHF010000147.1 GCA_937941595.1 uncultured Acaryochloris sp.
GCCGTTTCTAAATCTTCGGGGTCTGTACGTTTAACTCGATCAATAATGACCTGATCCAGATTTAAGATCGGCAAGGCATTGGTGACAATCATCTCCAGATCTCGCTCTAGATAGCGCTCTAAAATCAGGGCTAAGTCTTCACTAATATCCTTGAGAGACGTAGCAACCACATCTGAAGTGCGGAGACGGTTGACAATCAGGGTTGCAGACTCGTCCCAATCGACAGACGTTCCTAAATTTTGCAATACAGAAATTCCTTTGTTTTGGGTATATCCCCGCACACTTTCCCGAAATTGCTGACGAAGTTGACGGACAGTGCGTACGGGTAGATTCTGTAACGATAAGCTAGCCAGCCATTCGACAAAGCGTTGGCGGATGCCCAAAGACACCAACAGGTCGGCAAGGATCGCATTGCAGGCCAATTTCTCTTCAATACAAAAGGTACGGAATCGCACCAGGCCACTCTGAATACCCAGCACGTTAACGACCAGCCAATAGGTGCCACTAGTTTTGGACCGTAAATCCTGATCCAAGACCGCAATATTTCGATCCGTCAAAAAATCAATCAGGAGTAACCGCAGACTATCTGGCGGCACAACCACCTTAATGATCCAGTTGGCCAGTTGTTGAGCCTGCTCATCGGATAGTTGTAAATCCAGTAAAACCTGATCAAAGACTTGATCGAGTTGATCTTGAAGAAAATCCTCCCGCCGTGCCAAGGCCACAATAATCCGGGGCAGGGATTGATCGGCAAAGTCACGCAGAATATTAGCCAAGATCTTAGCGGTTCTTTGGTCCGTATCCGATTTGACCTGATCTAAGGCGAGTTGCAATAGCCATAAAATTGCCCCTTGGACCCGCTCTCTTTGCAGAAGACGCTGAGCAATGGCTTGCAGCTCTTCTGGAGTCAGCAAGGAAGTCATGATGGCATCAGACACCCGTTGGGCTAGACGCTCCTGATTTCGGGGGATCAGCCCAGGAGTAAAGGGTAAGGTACGCTTACCGATTTTGATGGCTCGGTAAGGTTTAAACAGCATAGAGATGGCCAGGTCATTGGTGAAATATCCAATGATGCCACCTGCTATCGGCGGAACAATTACAACACCAAGGGTAGACCAGTCCAATCTATTCGCCTCATCAATGCAAAAATTCTGTGCCCTCTGAACAAAAGCTTACCCTCAATCAAGGTGCGATCTGAGGGTCAATAGTGATCGTCGCAATTAACGACAGGGAGGGTACCAATCAGTCGCTTGGAATAACAACATAATGGTTTTAGAGAGGTAATGTATCCACAAAAATGGATTTTCTGAAGAATTTCATATTTCAAGGGAGCAGACTCGACTAAAGCTGGGTTATGATAATAAAGCCAAATTTGCGGACGTGGCGGAATTGGTAGACGCGCTAGATTTAGGTTCTAGTACTGCAAGGTGTGAAGGTTCAAGTCCTTTCGTCCGCATTCCAAATTCAACGAACGAAAATATATACCTCAGGCCTAGCGCACTCCTGCAGCCTGTCAAAGGCTTGAGTTTTTTTATCCGCTAGATTCAACATCTTGCCTGAGCATGGCCTATTTAATCTAGAGTCCCTCTAGCGTTGAAGTGGTGGAACACCACCTATAATCGACTTCACTGATATTAAATATTATCCTTATCAATCTTCTATGCGGACTACTTCTATAGATTTGGCAGTGAGCAGTAGTATAGGATAGCTGTAGTGTCCCCATCCAAAACATCGCTATATTTTGGCGACTACCTCAGTATTTGAGAGATGGGGTGAAGTGAGCACTAATAATCCTAAACGGATACCACTCGATTCAATCCTTGATTTTGGTGGATTCCATTAAGTTAGACTAAGACAATCTGCTAAGATGCTTAAAGATTCTACAAGATTGCCACATGGGAGCCACTCGCGCACGAATTGCCATTGACGCCATGGGGGGCGACCATGCCCCAGATGAAATTGTTGCTGGTGCCTTAAGAGCACAAGCAGAACTGGATGCAGATGTTCTGCTTGTTGGAGATCCAGACCGTCTTCAAGCCTCGATCAAAAAACATACTGAATCAGTCCCGGTTGAGATTATCCCTGCAGAGGGGATGATTGAGATGCATGAAGAGCCCATTAGCGCGCTCCGACGCAAGCGCAAGGCTTCTATCAATGTCGCCATGGACTTAGTTAAAAAGCAGAAGGCTGATGCTGTGGTCTCAGCAGGCCACTCTGGTGCAGCGATGGCGGCTGCCTTACTAAGATTAGGGCGGATTCCAGGCATTGATCGACCTGCCATTGGTGGCGTATTTCCTACCATCATTGCCGGCAAACCTGTGTTGGTGCTGGATGTGGGTGCCAACGTTGACTGTCGCCCTAATTTTCTAGACCAATTTGCGACGATGGGCACCATCTATAGCCAGTTTGTCTTGGGCACAGAAGCCCCCAAGATTGGCTTGCTCAATATTGGTGAAGAAGCTTGTAAAGGCAATGAAGTCGCGATTCAGACCTACCAACTTTTGGAAAGCAATCCCCATGTCGATTTTATCGGCAATGCTGAGGGGCGAGATGTGCTCTCGGGTCAATTTGACGTCATTGTTTGTGATGGGTTTACAGGCAATGTCTTACTCAAATTTGCCGAGGCAGTTGGAGAAGTCGCTCTACAGATTTTGAGAGAAGAACTCCCTAGGGGGATTCATGGCAAAGTCGGCACGGGCATTTTGAAGCCCAATTTACGCCGCATTAAGCAACGGATGGACCATGCCGAACATGGTGGTGGTCTACTCTTAGGCGTCGCCGGGGTCTGTATAATTAGCCACGGTAGCTCTCAAGCTCCTTCTATTTTTAATGCCATCCGTTTGGCAAAAGAAGCTGCAGACAACCAAGTCTCTCAGCGAATTCAGTCTTGTTATCAACAGACGGTGACAGCCGCCTCCAATGGAGAATAAACG
>CALDHF010000148.1 GCA_937941595.1 uncultured Acaryochloris sp.
CCGCATTCACTTTTTCTTGAGCAATTAATAAGAGTAGCCAGGGATGTTCACTCTTAGGGTATTGTCTCCGTTAGTGCGAACGTAATCGTTCACGCCCACAGCGGCTCCACCAGCTGCTGAACCGTAGCGGCCAGACTGAGAAAGACCAGTCGCACCTGCTGATTGGAATTTCTGTGTGAACTTAGTTCCGCTAATATTTTCCAGGGAAAATCCACCAGCAACAAGTTCTTGCTGTTGATCAGATAATTCGGTAAATAATTCAGACATGATATTGCCTCACTTGCACTTAAGGTTTTAGGTTTATGAATTTACTGATTGTTCACATCAGAGTGCGAATTCAATAGCATCATTTAGTTATTTAGGAATAAAAGCAACAGCCAAATAAAGGTGTTTGTGTGTGAGCCGTTTTCGTTTCCTTACTTTATTAATGACAGGTATTTTTGATATTGTCAAGTCTTTTTGTCTATTATTTTTTGGTTTATAAAAAATGATATCAAATTTGTTTTTCTGGGTATTATTCATTTTTATATATCCGCAATAATGATTTTAGTAAAATACTGAAAACTATAAATAGCCTAGGGGCAAGAGACTAGTATCTCTTGCCCTACATGCATGATTTAATCCCTGTATCCTTTTTTTTGAAAGGATTGTAGAATTTTTATGTATTTATGCTTGAGTGTATTTTTTTTGCCTTAAACATAATAAAAAATGAATTCAAAATACAAGGTATTGGCGATAAAAAAATGAATTTTTTATAATGCAGAAAATAAAAAATCATTTTGTTTGTAATTGATTAGTATAAAATTTTGGTGTTAGAAGAAATTTCTTTAGCTATTGATCTTTGATTTACAAGATCTTGTAAAGTTCAGAGTTTTATTGAAAATATAGCTAGAAATCCTATCTTAATTCACGAAAGATGCTGGCTTTCTGTTGTGAGTGATGATTCTAAGATGCTTCTTGAAATATGGGCAAATGCATCGGGGTGAAACTAAGATATCCATGACAAACATTGCTCTATAAGTTGAAAAGACTCAAGAACAGTCATAGCTATCGTCAGATTCATGGAGACAAAGAGAATCTGTGTTCGCTACTATTTAAATTTATGTGATTTGCTTAATAGTGGATTGAAGCTAAGAGGCTAGCTTGCTCGCCAAGGCGACTTTGCTTTCGTTCGTTTGCTTTTGGTTAGGTTACCAAAATCACAAAGTCTAGATTTGTGCGCATTTGTAAATACTGAAGTCATATCCATCTGAATCTCTCTATCCAGACGTACGGATATAAAACAAAACTCATGACTCGGGGGTATGTTCATGGCTATGTACTGTTTGTTGATGTTTTAATGAAAAAAGATTAACGAACTCTTTACGCTGTTCGACTTAATCTTGTATGTCATACACTATTTCTTTTAAAGAAAATGTTTCTGCAAATTATTGGTTTGCTAACTACTCTTCTTTTGAAAAAATCTATTTCCCGCATGTCAGTAAGATAATCACTAAAAAATGGTTTTTGGGTGATCGTGGTCACAGGAATTGTTTCTTTTGATACATTTATCCTGAATAGTAGTGATCTTGCGGATGCCTTTCTATGCTTTTTGAGAGTATAGAGAAGGGATTGACGTATGCTGCTTAAGCACCGCCCTGTTGGAGGGTTCTATATGATCTTATCGATTATCTATTTATGGCTCAACCTCGTAAACGCTTTGCCCAACACTGGTTGCGAAGTCAGACCGTGTTACAGCAAATCTTGCTAGCTGCCCAGATACAATCTAGCGATCGCATTCTTGAAATCGGACCTGGTAAAGGTGTTTTAACGAGAGAACTGCTGGCGCAAGCGCAGTCAGTGGTGGCAGTAGAGTTGGATCGAGATTTATGTCAGTTGATGCGCCATATGTTTGGTGGTCAGACCCATTTTTCGCTGCTGGAATGCGACTTTCTGAAGCTGGATGTTGCTGTGGAATTAGGGGAGGCACTCCCGAATAAAGTGGTGGCTAATATTCCCTACAACATTACTAGTCCTATCTTGGCGAAGTTGTTAGGAACCATCGAATCGCCTGCACAGCCTGTTTATGAAACAGTGGTGTTGCTCGTGCAAAAAGAGGTGGCCGATCGCTTGGTGGCCGAACCTGGCTCCAAAACCTTTAATGGCTTATCGGTCCGTTCTCAATACCTGGCCCACTGTGAATTAATCTGTCCTGTGCCAGCCAGCTCTTTTAAGCCACCTCCCAAGGTAGACTCAGCCGTGATTCGACTCACCCCTCGACCTTATCCTCAACCTGCTCAAAATCCTCAGTGGCTGTCGACGTTATTAAAAGTAGGATTTGGCAGTCGTCGGAAAATGTTGCGTAACAATCTCAAATCTTTGGTTGATCGCGATCATCTTTCAGAATGCTTAGAACAGCTCCATATTGATCTTCAAGCTCGGGCTGAAAATCTAAGTGTGTCTGAGTGGATAGCGTTAAGTGACTCCCTGCACCCAAGCCAGGTAGAGACACGGTAGAGTGTTGATTGCGCCAGTCTCTAAATACCCTGATTTATGATGCATGCTTATACTCTAAAAGCCCCAGCCAAGATCAATTTGCTCTTGGAAATCATTGGTGATCGACCCGATGGGTTTCATGAGTTGGTGATGGTGCTCCAAAGTATTAATCTGGCGGACATTATTGAACTGCAACCCCTAGGGGGGGATCGGATTCAATTGCATTGCAATCATCCCCAGGTCCCCTGCGATGAAACTAATCTTGCCCATCGAGCCGCCCGTTTGATGCAACAGCAATTCCCCGGTAAGGGAGGGGTTGCGATTACGATTGATAAAAAGATACCCATTGGCGCTGGGTTAGCCGGTGGCTCAGCGGATGCGGCAGCCGTGCTGGTGGGGTTAGATTTGATGTGGAATTTAGGCCTGACGCAAACAGAATTGCAGACCTATGCAGCCCCACTGGGGTCTGACATTCCTTTCTGTGTGTCTGGAGGTACCGCTTTGGCTTTGGGGCGTGGGGAAGAATTAACGCCTTTACCTGATTTAGATCAGCTCTATGCCGTGTTAGCGAAGT
>CALDHF010000149.1 GCA_937941595.1 uncultured Acaryochloris sp.
TTACTATGTGTATGACTCAACGCTATTTGATTTGGAGTTGCAGGCTTTAGGAATGCTCTGCCAACAGGGGTGCCAAAATTTACGCCTGATTTTGCCGTTTGTGCGTTCAGTAGAGGAGTTTCAATTTTGCCGCGATCGCATCCGAGATACGGGCCTGCTGGACACGCTTCAAATCTGGATGATGGCCGAGGTGCCTGCGGTCTTATTTCAGCTCCCAGAGTATGTGGCAGCAGGACTACAGGGGATTGCCATTGGCACCAATGATTTAACTCAGCTCCTATTAGGTGTGGATCGAGACCATCCCTATTTAACTCAGAAATATTCTGCAAATCATCCGGCAGTGCTAGCCGCCATGTCCCAATTGGTAGAGACAGCCCAAAGACTCGGGATTCCCTGTTCTATTTGTGGTCAAGCGCCTGTGCATCACCCTCAACTGATTGAGAGATTTGTAGCATGGGGGGTAACGGCAGTTTCTGTAGAGATGGCGGCAGTGGCAGCGACTCGGGTTGAGATCGCAACCGCAGAACAACGGCTGGGTCACGACCCAGCCTTTAAGCCCTCGACTACCCAAAACAGTTGATGGACTGAGATAATGTCTAAGGGCTATCCTGAATAGTCCCCCACCTGTCTCGATACTGTCTTTCCTAAGCCATGCAAACTTACCACTACGCCCTTGCCAGTCAACGCTATCTCTTTGAGGAAGAGCCGTTTGAGGAAGTTCTCAAAGAACGCCACCGCTATTATCAAGAGAAGAACAAAGAGATTGACTTTTGGGTCGTCAAGCAGCCTGCGTTTCTGGAACAGCCTGACATGCAGTCTATCAAGGCTAGATGCCCCCAGCCTTGTGCAGCTATTATTTCGACGAATCCAACCTTTGTGACCTGGCTAAAGTTGCGCTTGGAATATGTTTATATCGGCGAGTTTCAAGCCCCTTCAGAAGCCATTCCTGATCCCCTCGCATCACTTGCATCTGTTCAGTAAGCTGAGGCATCTTCTAAACTGCATGCATTAGGACCTGCCTGAATGTGGCAACCTTATTCAGCTAGTCTGTAGCATCCGTTGAGAATCATACTGCAAGACTCATATCTCTTGAATGATCGACAATTCTCTGGCTACAATAAAATATGTTGTAGCAGGCGCCTAGGTACTATGTCTGAAAAGACAGCCTCTCTCCCAGACGATCAACCAGATGAGATATCAGTATTACGTAAGCAGTTGGCAATCAGCTTAAAATTTCACCACAGCAAAACCCTCGCAAAACTGCCAAAGGAATTGGCAATTCAGACCTTAATGGAAGTTTGGAATGCTTGCCATCCAGAAATAGCGACAAAAATATCAGCGTCTGAAATTTCTGAAGATGTGCCTGTTACAAAAGAAAGCACCATATACCTTTAAACTCAGGGCAAAATAGTGCTCCCTGCCCAGGAGTCATAAATTAGTCACGTGCTACGGATTTGCCTGATTGGTAAACGATGCGGACTACTGCTTTCTGCTCGTCTGTAAATAGTCGGCATTTTTTCTCCTGCTTCAGGACTATCCGCTTTTTCGGGGTAAGGTCAGGCTATTTAGGGGTGTTAACAACAGACACTAAATTTTTAGGTATAGTATTGAGGGTATTCTGACTTTGAAACCCTCGTTCGAGCAACTATGGCTCAGCTTGATTCGACCGCTCTTACTTATGATCAGAGCTACCAATGCCCCATATGCAGACAAGAGCAACTCAGCAACTTGGTTATGATGGATGCCTTTGCCTGTAGTTTTTGTCGTCATATTTTTACAGCCAACCTCTCCCAGCAATCTATTTGTTTAGCCGATAGTAATCAGCCTATCTCTTGGCGATGGACAGGTCGGCGGTGGCAGCCGCTGCGTCACGCTGATATCGATTTTCCCTTAGGGGTTTGGATATTTTGTGGGGGCCTTACGATTCTTCCCCCTGCTGTTATTGGAGGGGTCCGCTATATCTTCCCACCCCTTGCTAACAGCCCCGGTGCTCAATTCCCTTTGCTATGGCTGGGTCTTGTTTTTGTTGCACATTTTCTGATCGCAGTCTGGGGGTTAGCGGAATTCTATCAGCTTCCGATTTATCTCTCCTGGAAATTTCGATTGCAAGCCTGATGGGTACAGCTTCTACAAGGCATACCTGAAAGAAGCCAATGCTTCTAAGTCCAAATTTGATGCTGCATGAGCTAACTGTTCTTGGTTGGCGGGGTCACTGAGGTATGGCATGATTCCTAGAACGGGTGTGTGAGTCAATGATTGAATCATATTCACGGGAGCCCATTGACGGATTTCTGCTAGAGATAGAGAATGGTCTGAATTTAAAATAATGCCTTTGATATCAAGCTGGGACTGCTGAGCTAAAGCCACATGGGCGACCGCCTGACCTATACACCCCAGACGAATAGGTACGACCAATACTATGGGTAATTTCCAATCTCTTGCGATATCGGCAACCGTCAACTCATGGGTAATAGGAGATCCTAAGCTTCCTAATCCTTCTACGAATACCCAGTCAAACTGAGATTGCAGAGATTGTAGAGCCATCCATACCGGAGCTAGATCAATCTCCTTGCCAGCTTGTTCCGCCGCCAAGGGTGGGGCAAGGGGGTGTTCATAGTAGAGGGTATTTACTGATTCTGGCGATTGTTGTAGATCAAAGGTGCTTGTGTACCACTCGCGATCGCCAGGACCGGATTGTAGAGGTTTGAAGACAGCAGTACGCTCATGCTGTCGGTACTTTAGCCAATAAGATAGCAGCGCTGAGGTGACGGCTGTTTTCCCGATTTCTGTATCTGTACCACTAATAAGGAGAGTTTGTGCCACGATCATTAATGAATCCTATGCAATGAAGGGACTACTTTTTAAGTTGTCGGACGAGCCAATAACTAATGGATAGCGAGAAAATAGCAGCGGCTAAACCGATGAGATCTAAGCCGGATGATTTTGTGAAATCAAAAATAATTAACTTGCGAGCCACGGCAATCAAAGCGGTCGCAACTACGAGCTGAACTTGGACACCCTGGTGATCAAGATAGGCTTGAATATTTTCTAGGAGTTCCAATGCAATCAGGATATTGAGGAACAGCCCAAATGTATCTAACACTCTTGAATTAAAGAATCCATAGGGTTCTGTCGTTAGCTCACGGATCAAGTTATATCCCAGGTCTACTAAAGTGAAAAAAACCACAATGATCAACCCTACGGATAAAATCTTAGCGATAGCACTTTGAAGCCGATGCAATCCTTTTAGAAAAAAAGCATCACTCCAAAGATATTTAACGCTGTGGAATATGCGATTCAGACGCTTCATGAGCAATTTAGTGAGTTTTCATGCCTGGGTATCAGACTCTCTCATCCTTACCGACGAATACAAAGATTCTAGAGAGGTGTTCTTCTCCAAGGTGTGATTAACCTTGAGAGTTTAGAAATAGTTCGGAAAATCGATACAACTCACGGATTTACCTACTAGCTTCGGTTGGACTACCAAACTTGATGCCAGCTATTTCAGAAACTTGATTCGATAGCAATCTCACAGGATAATAGGGTGAGCTAGAGTGATACAGTAAAAAATGCTTAGCTACCTAGCTTACTTGAGCTAAGGACTTCTGAGTAATCTGTATTGTCGGTTTGCCCATTTTCATAGGAATCTGATTATGTTCAGCGATATTCTACCCGCAATTATGACTCCTTTGGTTTGTTTAGTCGGTGCTGGAACTGCTATGACTGCCTTCTTCTATTACGTTGAGCGAGAAGGCTAATTGCTTAATATTAGGTAATCGACTGATTGCCCCAATATTAAGCTTCCACTAAAAAGCCGTTCACTTGTTTGTTGCGAACGGCCATAGATAGAAAGCAGTGATAGAAAATCATCATATTAAGAAGGGGAGTCAGTTATCTGACTCCCCTTTCTTATCGTTGCGAAAATGCTAGCTTAAAGGGAAGATCCCAGACCTGCATACGCCCCATAGAAAAAGAGACCCACGATTGCAATGAGTGCAGACCCTGCAATTGTCCCTACTAGCCACAATGGAACTTTTCCATCTGCCACAGATTTGTCCTCCTAAATTACCAGCAAAGTTTTTTTGTAGAATAATTTGTTCTCAAAAAGCGCTTATCAAACGGATAAACGATATTTTAACTAATTGAAAAAGTAGCTTGAGAACAACAAAGCTAGAACGAGAATCAACAATAATCCAATAAAGAGCGATGCACGGTTTAGCTCTACTGGTTGCTTATTCGGATTTGGTGTTGCCATTAATTAATATCTCCTATCTTTGAATGAACTGCATAGCTGCGATTGCACCCAAGAAGAAAACAACCGGCACTGCCAACGTGTGAACAGCCAACCACCGGACCGTAAAAACTGGATAACTAACCGGTTCTTTTGAGAGTCTACTGGTCATCTTATTATCTAAAGTCCTTTCGTAAATTCATCAATCTGTTGTTTACCTTCGTAACGGTCAGTGACCAAAGGTAACCCTTGCCGAGCCTGGTCAAAGTACTCGTTAGGTCTTGGCGTCCCAAACACGTCGTAAGCCAAACCCGTGCTTACGAATAACCATCCTGCTAAAAACAGCATAGGCACCGTAATGGTATGGATAATCCAATAACGAATGCTTGTTACGATATCTCCAAAAGGTCGTTCACCAGTTCTACCAGACAATTCAAACACCTCCTATGAACACAGTCATGATACTTAATCATACGAAACCATCGGACGTCCTACAAGTAAAACCTAGAGTTTACTTTTCTGATCTAGGGGAATGATCCCTAGCTGTAAGACTTTAACCGCTTAAGCGGCTGCTTTAGGGGGGCCAATAAATCGGAGTAATGTTCCAGATTGACCTGTGATGAAGCCTCGATCATCTTCTAAGAAGATAATTTTATAGAGGTTAGAGGGAACATCTTCTACGGTTTGGTCTTTTTGCCAGGTCTTACCGCCATCCAGGCTGCACAATAATGTGCCGCTGCCACCAGAGGCCCAGACCTCATTTTCAGTGCGGTAGGCCAAGTCTAATAGGCCCATTTTATTGTTGCCGGGGGTAAAGGCTTCTTGCCATTCATACTCGCCATCTTCTAATTTGCCAGTACTGAACTGAATCTGCCCCCCTTTATTGAGAATCCAGGGATCGCCATTGGGGCTAAAGCCCATGGTTTGAATTCTTCTGGCTCCATTCCGCTCGTGCTCTTGCCAAGTCGCTTGCCCTGGCTCGAAAGTGGTGTACAAACTTCCTCGAGTAGAGATGGCAATATATTTGCCGTCGTCAGAACGGCTAATATTGCGAGTCGCCCCCGTGGCTTCTTCCACCATTGCTTTCCAATGTTGAGCTTCATCCCGGGTTTGGTAGATAGCGCCTTGATCAGTGATCATTTCTACAGACTTTGAACCGAGGGCTTTGACTTGATAGGGGGTGCCCGGCAGTTGAGGACTCAGGGAGACTCGAGACCAAGACTTACCACCATCTGTGGTGTGGAGAAGGATTGATGGTTCGCCGACAATCCAACCTTCGTCACCATAAAAACTAACGGAAGAAAACCGATAATCTAAATCACCGAGGGCAAGAGGACGCTGTTCCCAGCTTTTGCCGCCGTCATCGGTCTCCAACAAGGCAGAGTTAGTTCCAACAAGCCACCCATGGTCAGGTGAAGCAAAACTAATATCCAAGACCGTTGAATCGGTAGGTAATTCAACGGATTCCCAAGAGAGGGACGTCAGGGCTGGCAAACTATTGCAGGCGGTGAGGAAAAATAGAGCGGCAATAATTGGGATAAATTGCCTTGAAAATTTTAGAATTGCTTTTTTCATCTTGTTATTTAACCGTCGACAGGAAAACTGCCAACTTGTATAGTCCATACAATTGGCAAAGCGTATTTCTTTGCGGATCTTTTGTGGTTGGATTTGCTGTGAAACCTTAGCCTGACGAGTAAAAACTCAGCAGGAAAAGGAATAGCGTTAATAAAGTGCCAAAAATCAGCAAGTTTTTTTTGCCAGGTGGCAATGTATTAACACCAATTCCGTAACCTAAGTTTTCGGCAAAACCAGAAGGGGCACCCACCGGACCAATGTTTACGAATTGCTCCGGGAGAGATCGGCAAACTGGGCATTTCCAGTCATCAGGAAGCTGATCGAACAGCGTCCCTGCCAGGATTTTACGGCGTTTATCCCCCTCGTCGGGTTCATATATGTACCCACAGGATCGACATTCAAATCGATCTACGGGTATTACTTCTTCTGCATCCGTCTCAGTAGACATGAACTCAATTCGTGGAATTTCCACAATCCTAGAAATCTTTGTGAATTATTATGACATGGAACATAATCACCTTGCTCAGGCATCCGCAAAGTTGAGCGTGTAAATGAGGAGGATTGTCTTGTTCCAGACCTGAGAACAACGCCCGCGAATATGCTTAACTGAATAATGAGTTTGGTACCGAATTATAGGATTCAGTTAATTATGGGTGGAGAAATTTTCACTGCTGCGTTTTTATCTTTTACGCTGATATTGGTCGGTATTGGCTTGGGATATTTGCTTTTGAAGTTGGCTCCTGACTAAACCGATGAGGTAAAGAGGCAGGTTGGGCGCTGGTTCATCAAACCATGGCGGTTTTAGCTCCTTTGCGCTTTGGATGACTGAGTCATGATTAAACGTTAAATCGGAAGAGCATAACGTCCCCTTCTTGAACGAGATAATCCTTGCCCTCACTGCGGACTAAGCCCTTCTCTTTAGCTGCGGTGAGGGATCCGTTTTCTAATAAATCTCGATAAGCTACGGTTTCAGCCCGAATAAAGCCCCGTTCGAAATCTGTGTGAATCACCCCCGCCGCTTGGGGGGCCTTAGTGCCGACCGGAATGGTCCAAGCTCGACTCTCTTGTGGACCTGAGGTGAAGTAGGTTCTTAAGCCCAAGAGCCGATAGGAGGCATGGATAAGAGAGGTGAGACCTCCTTCTTCAACCCCTAAGGCTTCCAGAAAGTCGTGACGTTCGCTATCTGAGAGTTCAACGAGTTCGGATTCTACTTGGGCGGAAATGATGACCGTTTCGGCTTGTTCTGCGGTTGCGATCGCACGCACTTGCTCGACCCATTCATTCCCTGTTGCTAAATCATCTTCAGAGACATTCGTGGCATAAATGATGGGTTTTAGAGTTAATAGCCCCAGGCCCTGAATGACCTCTAGTTCTTCTGGGCTGAGATCGGCTTGACGGGCAGGTTGACCTGAATCCAGGGCATCTCTTAATTTCTCTAAGATTGTGAATTCGTATTGGGCGTCTTTATTGTTGCGGGCTGTTTTGCGGGTGCGTTCCATGCGGCGTTCAATTTGGGCCAAATCCGACAGGCTCAGCTCTAGATTAATCACTTCAATATCGCGGCCTGGATCCACAGAACCGGAGACATGGATGATGTCATCATTATCAAAACAGCGAACCACATGGACAATGGCATCCACCTCACGGATATTGGCTAGAAACTGATTTCCTAATCCTTCACCTTGGCTGGCACCTTGGACTAAACCTGCAATATCCACAAATTCGATGCGAGTGGGAACGGTCTTGACAGACTTGGAAAGTTCCGTCAGTTTCTGCAAGCGCTCATCGGGAACGGAGACAACACCCACATTGGGTTCAATTGTACAAAAGGGGAAATTGGCTGCTTCTGCCTTAGCATTGGCAACTAACGCATTAAACAAGGTTGACTTACCAACGTTGGGTAGCCCAACAATACCAGCTCTTAACATGGGGAATGAGTGCTCAAATAAATGCTAAACAAACGATGCGTCTGGGGGATTTGAATCGTCTTACGGATCTATGGGGACTAATGCTGATAATCCTTTGCCATTAAAACATACGCATGGATAGATACGTGGGAACGAATTGCCCAAGCATAGATCAACAGCAGACTCCCCTCTGTCAGGCGTTATCTGACATGGCCCAGCAGTCTTCAGCCGCCTTTCATACACCGGGCCATAGACGGGGACGAGGGTTGCCAACCGTGCTGCTTGAGCAGCTAGGCACTGCCCTAGGGAAACTAGATCTCCCTGAACTCCCTGGCCTAGATAATCTTTTTGCCCCCGAGTCCGTGATTCAAGAAGCCCAAAATCTGGCGGCTGCATTATTTGGGGCTGAACAGACCTGGTTTTTGACGAATGGATCGACCTGCGGCATCACCGCCGCTATTTTGGCAACCTGTGGCCCCGGCGATTACATTATTGTGCCGCGCAATAGTCATACCTCGGTGATTTCTGGACTTATTCTCTCAGGAGCAATGCCGATCCTCCTACAGCCAGCCTTTGATCCAGTGCTGAATTTGGTTCATTGTCTGGCTCCAGATGCCATCCAACTGGCCTTGGCACAATTTCCGCAGACCAAGGCAGTGCTAGTGGTTTACCCCACTTATGAAGGGGTTTGTGGGGATATTGCTAGGATTGCCGCTCTGGTCCATGAATATGGGATTCCCTTGCTGGTGGATGAGGCCCATGGCCCCCACTTTGGCTTTCATCCTGACTTACCCCAGTCTGCCCTGGCGGCAGGGGCTGATTTGGCGGTGCAATCGACCCACAAAATGTTGGGTGCTCTGACCCAAGCGGCGATGCTGCATGTCCAAGGTCCTCTGCTAGAGCGACCCAGAATAAGTCAAGCCTTACAGCTAGTGCAGTCAACAAGTCCAAATTACCTGTTGCTGGCCTCTTTGGATGCAGCTCGGCAGCAGATGGCTGTGCAGGGCCAAGCTCTGATGGAGGAGGTGTTAACTTTGGCATTGCGGGCGCGATCGCACCTGCAAAACATTCAGGGTTATTCGAATTGGGTACATCCTAGGACTGCATCGGGCTGTATTGCCCTGGATCAGACGCGCCTTAATTTTCCTGCCTATCTTTGCGGGCATCAGGGATACGACTTAGACCAAATTCTGATTGAGACCTATGGCGTGATGGCAGAACTTGTTACTCCTGACCATCTCACCTTTCTGATTAGCCTCGGAAATACCAGCTCAGATATTGACCAATTGACTGTTGCACTGCATCAGCTGGTTCAAGCATCACCCCGAGTTAGCCAAGCCTTGTTCCTGAATGATTTGGATCAGCCCCCCCTATCAGTGCCGGACTTATCTCCTAGAGATGCATACTGGCGACCCTGTATAGAGATCCCGTTCTTAGACGCTGTGGGGTATATGAGTGCTGAGTGCATTTGTCCCTATCCACCGGGGATTCCGATTTTGCTGCCCGGTGAACAGATTCAGGTCCAGGATCTGACGCTCCTCTCCCATATCAAAAATAGTGGTGGGAGCATTACAGGATGTAGTGATCCGAGCTTAAGAACCCTAAAGGTTGTGAGAGAGTAGAGGCAGGTGTGAATAGATTCCTCTGCGCTATGCCTTCTTCGCTTTGGCCATATACCAGTCCTGGCATACCCGATGGGCTATTTGAAAGATTACCCGGCATTCCGATGACCCAGCGAGATACGCGATTACTGTTAATCTCTCAACTCCGTTTACTCCCGGATACAGTGTTGTGGGATATTGGCGCTGGCACCGGAACCATTCCTGTGGAAGCAGGATTGCTTTGTCCCCAAGGCCAAATTGTGGCGATTGAGCGGGATGAAGAGGTTGTTAACTTAATTCAAGCCAATTGTGACCACTTTGATGTCGACAACGTTGATATTATTCAAGGCAATGCCCCGGCTTGTTTAGCTAACTTAAAAGCTCAACCCAACCGCATTTGTATTGAGGGAGGGCACCCTATGCAAGACATTCTGAAATCAGCCTGGAGCTACCTCCAGCCCCATGGCAGATTGGTTGCGTCTGCATCCAGCTTAGAAACGCTGTATATCATTTCTGAGACTTTCGCTACCCTCCATGCCCGCAACATTGAAGTGGTTCAGTCCGTCATCAACCGTTTAGAGACTCGTGGAACTCGCCAGACCTTTGCGGCTGTCGATCCGATGTTTATTCTCAGTGGTGAGAAGCTCTGATGATGGACGTGCTATGTCCCAAATAAGAGAATCACTCAATCAGAGTTGCTGAGAAAATTGCATTTTTCACTACGTAGTAGATGGCATAAAATCAGAACCAAAGATTTGAACTAAAAAGCCTAAAAAAGAAAGTATCAAGGGATTTAATTTTTAAGCATAAAAGCTTTTCTGTTGGCCTTCATAGAAGTATCCATATCCATAGATATTGATGG
>CALDHF010000150.1 GCA_937941595.1 uncultured Acaryochloris sp.
CAAAACAACCGCAGCTGCTCCCAAATAGGCCGGAAATAAAAAACCACCCCCCACCAACGTTCCTACAGATGCTGAGCACCAGAGTGTAGCAGCAGTATTCAACCCCCGCACACTTGTCCCCTCTCGCAAAATAACACCACCCCCAAGAAAGCCCACTCCAGATACAATTTGAGCAGCAACACGAGTGGGACTAGAGTCCTGAGCATGCATCAAAGACATCATCACAAACATCGATGACCCAATACACACCAAAACATTAGTTTTCAAAACAGCTCGAGTCTGCCGCCATTGGCGTTCTATGCCAATCGTACTCCCCAAAACCAGAGCAACCGTTAACCGTAAACTGAAATCAATCCAACTCATATATACATTGCTCATTGATGCGATTAGATTCTGACGTAATCAGGTTAAGCACAGGATAAGAATTCGCAGATAACCAACTAAATAGCCTTACTTTCTCGGCTAAAAATCTTATTTTTTAGAGACAGCAGCTCTAAAAGTACTCCTAATTATCTTGCTCAAACAACCACGTAGCCCCCTGACACATCGTTTTAGACCTCTTGAAGCCAATTAGCAAGCAGAGTTTCAGTTCCTTGAAGTATCAACAGTTGATTACCCAAGGGAAAGAGCTCATGCAAACTTGAATATCTAAAAATTTTCCATCCTATCTTCGAACAGATGTCTCAGATATAGATGATGCTCATTCAAGACATTCCCCGATCTAAACGCCAATCAAATCTACAAAATTTTGCATAATTAAGGGAGCTTCCAGTTGTGATGTTGTGGTTCACATCCTTCCGGTTGATGTTTTATCTCAACCCTTATCCCTGTGACTTCTACTTCCCAGACACCCGATGACACCATCAAAACTAGAAAAGCAGACCATTTACGGATTTGTTTAGATGACAAAGTGCAGTGTAAGACCTTAAGCACTGGCTTTGAACGCTATCAGTTTGATCACTGCTGTTTACCAGAGCTAGCCCTCAGTGACGTCAAACTATCTACGTCATTTCTAGGTAAATCCCTGGGCGCACCCTTCCTCATCTCTTCGATGACTGGAGGCACAGATCTAGCCAAAACCATCAATCAACGTTTAGCCACCGTAGCCCAAAAATTCAACATTGCCATGGGCGTCGGGTCACAACGGGTGGCCCTAGAACATCCCCAAGTCGCAGACACCTTTGCGGTGCGATCCTATGCCCCAGACATTTTGCTGTTGGCTAATCTAGGTGCAGTCCAACTTAACTATGGCTGTAGCACTGATGATTGTCGTCGAATCATCGATTTACTAGAAGCCGACGCTCTTATTTTGCACCTCAACCCCTTACAAGAATGTATCCAAAGTCAAGGAGATACAAACTTTCGAGGACTTCTTACTAAAATTGGTGACTTATGCGAAACCCTACCCGTCCCTGTCATTATCAAGGAAGTAGGCAATGGCATCTCCGCGGCTCTCGCGATTCGTCTGATCGAAGTGGGTATAGCAGCCATTGACGTCGCTGGTGCTGGTGGTACATCTTGGGCCAAAGTCGAAGGAGAACGCGCTGAAGATGGGCGTCAACGCTACCTGAGTCAAGCCTTTGCTGAATGGGGTATACCAACAGCTAACTGTATCACCTCAATTCGTAAAGCAGATCCCAATATTGCTTTAATTGCCTCTGGGGGACTCCGCAACGGATTGGATGCCGCCAAAGCATTAGCTTTAGGCGCTGATTTAGCTGGAATGGCCTATCCCTTTCTGAAAGCTGCCCATGAGTCAGACGCAGCCCTATCTGCATTAATGGAGATGCTCATCGCTGAACTTGAAATCGTCTTATTTTGTACAGGCAATGCTTGCTTATCAGAGCTGAAATCTTCCCAAAGCCTTGTGCAAATAGACTAAGAGGTTAATCACGATTCAAACCGCTCCATCACAGCCATAAAACTGACCAGACCAATAAGATCGTATGCTTCATCATGATTGGAAATTACTAACCAAGCGACTATTGTTAAAGTAATCGTCCATATGTAAACAAGCTCAAGCAGTCATGAGAGACCCTATACTACAGGAGTTTTCTGAAGTAAAGCATCAAGTCCAATCGCATCGACACAGACTGTTGCTGAACAGGGGAATATTCTGCCTTTCTATCGGCTTAATAACAGCTTCTATCATCTATTTCTATAATCCTGGTGTTACAATTCCTGATTTAAGAAATGTCCAACAGCCTAATGCTGAAGAGTTAGCAGACGGGAGCAAAAAAGTCACCATTACCTCTGGTTCAAACAGTCATTATGTATTTGTAGGATCAATAAACGATACACCTGTTAAATTCTTCTACGATACAGGCGCTTCATTTATTGCGATCCCTTCTGGGATCGCCAATCACTTAGGCTTATTTCGTGGTGAACCTATCCAACTGAAAACAGCCAAAGGAATCTCTACAGGATATACAGCTAACCTCGGCTCGGTAAAGGTTGGCAACATTAAGCTGAAAAATGTGGAAGCAGTGATTTCTGAGGATTTTGAAGGAGATGATATCCTTCTGGGAATGTCTTTTTTACGACAGGTCTCAATTAGCCAAAATGACGGGCAATTACAAATGAGATACACAAACACCAAAAACCACTAAGTCGATCTCTAAGTGCCTAGTCACAAATGACAGTTCCGCCCAAGATCCTTATTGCGAGTATATAGAGCGACGAGAAAACAGATATCAATGGTAAGCAGGATGTCACTATCTATAGCAGAAAGGGGTGAGTTAAACTCACCCCCCCACGTAGTTCTATGGTATTGAAATTCTTTACCACGCGAATTTATGACCTAGGAAACCTTAGCAGTCTCAGGCCATTTAACTACTCTAGAAACCTCAGGTACGCCAGCTTGGTTAGCAGCTTGATCTTCGCTTAAAAAATGATTGGATGCACTAACACTTTGATGTAGTCGAAGACGATAGCAAGGGATCGTGTCTGACAAAATGGCACTAGCCATCATCCCCGTATGAATTTCCAACTGAGCCTCACGTAGAGACTCAAACATTAGGCGCTGTCCTGGAAAGACTACCCGTTCAAAATACCAATTAGGAATGTTTGTGATACGGGCAACTTGGATTTTATTTGTGGTGTTGACATAACAACATGTAAGGCAATCTGAATCATTGGAAGGGAGGGGATCAATCACTTGTGGCATGGCGAATCAAGAAAATTGTGGATTATATGGCTGTTTTTTATGTGTATTTAACGTTAATTTAAGCTAGCATTTGCCGATCCCAAGTTGCTGTAAACATCGCTACTGAATTGATGGACCTATCAAAAAAAGGCAAAAATTAACGTTTTCTTAAGATTTAATCGCTTACTCGACAAAAGGTGAGCAAGCTGCTCCATTCTAGCGAAGAATGTCGGGATCGGTTGATAAACATCAAGCAAAGCCCATACAAAGGCAACCACTCTAGAGCGACTCAGTACTATGATTAACTTATATAACTCCATATATCTGATCCCTCACCTTAACCTCCTTTCAAGGCGTGATGAACAATCCCCGCATTCTTTACATTCGTCTACCTTGTAATCCCATTTTCCCTATTGGGGTTGTCTACCTTGCTGACCACATTCATAAGTGTTTGCCTCAGGTTAAACAACAGATTTTCGATTTGGGTACAGTACCGCCTCTGGACTTTAAGCTGGCTTTAGATCGGTGTATTGATGAATTTCAACCCAATCTCTTGGTTTTTTCCTGGCGAGATATTCAAATCTATGCGCCCGTGGGAGGCAGGGGTGGAAACCCACTCCAACATGCTTTTGAAATATATTACGGGAAATATCCCTGGACAAAGCTTAAAGGTGCGATAGGAGGTTTACGCGTATTTATTGCATATTACGCGGAACTGTTCCGTAATTCAGGCTTAATCAAAAGAGGACTGCGGCGAGCACGGAAATACAGTCCAGAGGCCCAAATGGTTGTAGGCGGAGGTGCCGTTAGTGTTTTTTATGAACAATTAGGCAAGCAACTCCCCAATGGCACCATCATCTCAGTAGGGGAAGGAGAAGTTCTCCTAGAGAAATTGCTGACTAACCAAGAGTTTCGGGATGAGCGCTGCTATGTTGTCGGAGAAAATACGCCTCGCGATCGCATGATTCACGAATGGCCAACCGAGATCGAAAAAACGGCTTGCGATTACTCCTATATCAATAGCATCTGGCCTGACTTTGAATATTATTTTGAGTCCCAAGACTTTTATGTGGGGGTACAAACCAAAAGAGGCTGCCCCCATAACTGCTGCTACTGTGTTTACACGGTTATTGAGGGCAAGCGGGTCCGGATCAATCCTGCAGAAGAAATTGTGGCCGAGATGCAGCAGCTCTATAATCGCGGCATTCGCAACTTCTGGTTTACGGATGCTCAATTTATCCCCGCCCGACGCTATATCCCTGACGCTATCGAGCTACTTCAAAAAATTATTGATGCTGGTTTGACAGATATCCACTGGGCAGCCTATATTCGCGCCGATAATCTTACTCCCGAACTTTGCGATTTGATGGTCAAAACCGGGATGAACTATTTTGAAATTGGG
>CALDHF010000151.1 GCA_937941595.1 uncultured Acaryochloris sp.
CCCAACTTTGGTACCAGTTGGGGGCGATTAAGCTGTTAATAGTGAGCGTAGTCTGGCAAAAACACACCATTCTCATAGGGGGTGAGGTACTCTATACACGCGGCAGCAGTAACTATGATGAGCAAAAGGCTGTTTTGCACAAAGTCATCAGCGACATATCAATTGAGGGTAATACTTGCTCCCATGACAAATCAACTGACTCATCCCTAAAATTTTCGCTTACGGTATCGATGTGGCCCTGACGAGTTCTTTGGCGGTCCATGAAGACGATATGAGAGTTTGGGCCTTCGAGAGCATCCAAGCTTCAAACTGGTCACTCAAAGCTAGGAAGTCCAACCCCATCCAGAAGTGCACTGAGAAGGAACTTTAAAACTCTCCAGTCCTAGTCTGTCATACAAAGACTGTTGATACTCGGTAGACCATCAATAGCAATAGAATCCACAACGGATGAGAACGGCCATGGGCGTTACGAAAATCAGGAACTTGCTTCCAAGTATCTAGAAGATTACTCGTAGGTTTCTTACTGATCATGTAAGAAAGTATCTCAATTTTTATACGAGTAATTTAAAATAGTCTTACTAGAAGGGCCAACTTAGTCCAAACTCAAGTAAATATTAATTTATGTTCAAATTTTCCACGAACCTTTGACCTCAGATTATATGGTTAAGTTGCTCTTGTAAAAATTTGTGCAGGGGTAAGCTTTAAAAATTACTTACCAAAACCCTATTCACTTTTATCTTTACGGAATTCTAAGTATGGCTAATTCAAAAAACAACGCAACTCTCAACGACGGCAGAATGTCAGCGTTTACAACTATTGTTGTCTTAGTTTTTAGCTTGTTTGTAACAGCATTGATATTTGCTTTGCTTGCTAAAGCATCCACAGCTTGTTCTTGTGACACCACTGGCACATATTATAGTTTGCGGGCTTTATCTTGTCGTCCATGTGTTTAGTAAGCAACAACAATCGTTGTCTATATAATGGCAGCCTAATAGTTAGTTAAAAGGCTATAGATAAAGAAATTATAGTTTTCTTTATCTATAGCCTTTCTAATGTTATTGGCTAACTACCAATAATAGTTTTGTTTATTTTCTTGAACGTTATTTAAGCATAACAAAGAACTATTTCTTGTCAGTCAAAGAGGCTACTAGGATAAAAATTCTGGAGCAAGCCCTATATGAACTTGGTTAAAGCCAAGTCCATCCGTAAAGCAACTTTGGTGATGAGATTCGAACGACCGTCCTTGGTGAGTAGCGATTTAAATTGCTGGCAGTGGTTCTGGCTGTTCTTGGCCAACTCCAAATCCTAACGCTCCGCTAGAATAGGTGGTGCCGAAAGTCTGAACCAACTGATTCACCTGGCTTAAGGCTGACTGAAAATCACGCTCTTGTAAAGATGATAGCGGATGCAGAAAGGTGGCAAAAACAATACCATTACTGACTGCATAGCGACCGTCTAGGGCAGAATGAAAATTGGCAAGCAGCATATTATCGCGTTGCTCAGAGGTGAGCTCTGCCGCTTTTTTGATAGGTGCCAAAATTCGCATTCGATCATGTTGGGCACTCGTCAAAATCAGCATGGTTTGCCCTTTATATTTGAAGGAAATCTGACCCTGCTCCGCCTGGATGTCACTCGCTTCCTCACGTAAAATTGCTTTGAGTTGATCCAGGGTTGTAGACCGGATCTTGGGGTCGTTCGATTTGGTTTGCGCTGGCAGAAATTGAGCATTGACGCTGCTGATTCCAGCATTTAAGAGACTTTCATTGCGAGAAGTTGCCCAGAGCAAGGTTGCGATCGCACCCCCAGACAACAGAAACAGCGGCACCTTTTTCATAGCATCTTCCTATTCAGCCAACTCTTTAAGCATAGGCATTCTAGGTGAGAATTTCCTGAATATAACCCCCGAGAGTCCTGTGAATTGCAGGGCATCATTGGGCAACGACCTAAAGTCTGATCTTTTGCCACTGCTGTACCCCCCCAAAGCGATAACGGACTGGCCAATCAATATATTTCAATAGATCAATCAGGGAACTAACATCTTCAGGCACTGCAATACCAGCAGTTACCCTAGTTTCAGTTCCAGACACTGCACTATCAGCAGTTACCACAGGTTCAGGGGGTTGATCGTATTCCTGGCCACTAAGTCTTAAATATTCGACATTGCGCTGTCCAGATCTCTGCTTAGCGCTAAGAACTGCTTCCATCCATAGTACCCCTTCAAAATTTGTATTTTGATTCCCAGGACATCCTGGTCCATTGGTGAGCAACCTGAGTTCGTCAAAGGGAAACCATAAAAATGCATTATGGATGCAGGTTTGGTCATAGAGCCGGATCAGGCTATCTCCCTTAGCGATAATACGTAAATCACCCACGCGAGGGGGTTTGCCATCTGTGCGGATATTGAGAATTTTGGCATTACCCCGCAAGGTGATCGCCAATTCAGGCCTGTTGCCGCCATCGATGAGATTGAGCTGTACAGGGCCATTGGTTGTATCGACGGTGAGGACGTCGTCATTTTTTAGATCAATTTTCTCTAATTCGTACCGTGTCAATGCGCTCCCTGTACTCGATAGGGTTTGACTGGTCTCAATTTCTCCTAAATTTGTACCCGGATCACCAATGGGAATGTTGGGTCTGAGCTTGCAAGCAAAAATACTGCCTTGAACCGTATCTCCCTCAGCGCCATCTTGGCTGGTAGACCAAATTGCGTTTAAGTATGCGTCTCGATTTTCAGCTTCGGGGGTTGCACTACCAGTCAAAGCACTACCGGGAGCTGAGGAGGGAACATAATAGACATTGGCTTTGCTGCCTCGAATTTCTCGACCTCTCAGGGCCAAGACACCCGTATCAAAATTAGGATTGTCATCTGGATCAATTAAGACAATGCCTGGGAAATCATCCAGGTCTGGGTTGACCGAAATAGTGATGATGACCCCTGTCGTCTGGTCACCCTTATTCGCCTCGACCAAGAAAGTGCCCGTTTGTTGTTCAGGATTAAATCGGTAGGCTTTGAGGGTGTAAGTTCCCATGGAGCCAATGGGGCCAGTGGTTTTAAAGTTAGGGCTACCCCAGTTTTTCTGTTGATGACAAGATTGATCGCTAGGATCGTATCCCGTCCATTCATCAATGCTGACTGTTTCTTCATCCCCACTATTGAGAATGCCATCAGGACCTAAATACGTCTTATTGGTTTTAGGGTTAATGGTGTCGTAATTGCGATTCAGTAAAACTGCATTATTTGGAGCCGATAATTGCGCTAGGGTGCGGGCCATCCCTCCTTCGGCGGCGGCTAAACTTTCGCTGGATTCTTTCCGTTGCCAAGACGTGATGCGATCGCTTTGAGCAACGGTTATCATCGACAGTCCTAACACGATCATCACAAAACCCATACCCAGGGCCAGTGGCAGTGCAAACCCTCCCTGCGGATCAGGATTTTGAGACCCAGCACCGGCTAGAACATCGATCTGTTTTAACCACCACCTACGAAATTTTATGTCAAACGTATTCATGAACCTGACATCTGCTGATCAACCACTGCGGGAAGGAATAACAAAAACACCCCATCATGAAGACAACATGATATTGATCACAGCAATGAGCCTGAATCAAAGTCATAGTAATTCATGTGGCGACTATCCACCTATTTCAAAACTAACCTAGATAACATAAAGTCTCATAGATCGTCACTCTAACCTATGTCGGGATAAAAATAGAGGCATTCTTAATTTCATTGGTCTATCAATAAATTAAGTATTTGTAGGTATGAGTTTAATTGTTTTTTAGGTATGAATTGATTTAGGTAGAACTTGCTCTCTGCAGTCACCCTCCCAACAGGGTGATATGAAAACAAAAGCCCTATCGGCTTAAACAAATCAATTTTAGGAGTGGACTATGTTGAGAAGCAAATCATGGGTATCTTTAGGTGGATGTGCTTGGGTAGCTCTAACAGCAGCCTTACCCTTGAGTGCCCAAGCCCAAGCGGATCCGTCTCAATTGGGAATCCCTGAAGAAACCACATTTGCGATCATCACCCGCATGAGTGATACGGTAGCAGCCCGAATCTCGGCCTCTTCTTGTGAAGATACTCGAGATCTTTTGAAAGAGATGCGTAAGAACAAAGGTAAGTCCAGTAATAAGCTGTCCCTAGAAGGTCAATTGCTGGCCTCAGCCCAGACTCAACCCAAACTAAAGCAAGTTGTCGCCAATCGAGTCGGTACCGCTTTAGCGCTGAAGTTGATGGATTGCAACATGCTTAATCCAAATACCCTAGGGACTTTGTTTGATAAACAATAACCTGTATACACCGCTTTTGCATCCCAATTTGATGGATACACTTCTGCTCTCAATCTTGGGTAATATAGTGGACCTGATCGAGATATAGAACAAGTCCACTTTTGTCCTTGCCTCTACATAGATCGTTTGACCATGACTCCTCGGCATTTCCTCAGCCCAATAATGCAGATAAGAGATGCCGGCTTTTGCCAAGCTCAAGTCAGAGCTTATTGATCAGCAAAAACAAATTGAGAAGCACGAACCCTCTCAATTTGTTTTTGCTAAAAAATATAGGGATATTGACGTCAAAACACTGACGAACCTGACTAGATATTGGATAGGACTTCTTTGGCTGCTTCTAATGTTTGGTCAATATCAGCATCTGTATGAGCTAGAGAAGTAAAACCGGCCTCAAATTGAGACGGAGCTAGGTATATACCTTTTTCAAGCATACCGCGATGGAATTTCGCAAATTTGCTAGCATCGGCAGATTTAGCATCGTCATAGCTATGCACCGGACCCGCTGAGAAGAACATGCCGAACATGCCATTGATATGACCACCACAGACATCATGGCCTGCGTCTCGGGCAATTTGCAGCAACCCAGAAATGAGCTTGCCAGTCACTCGATCTAACTGTTCATAGGAACCCGACCGTCTCAGCAATTCTAGGGTCTTGATGCCTGCGGTCATGGCGAGGGGATTTCCAGACAAGGTTCCCGCTTGATACATGGGTCCAGCCGGAGCAACCAAATTCATAATGTCTCGGCGTCCACCGTAGGCGCCCACAGGTAAGCCGCCGCCAATGACTTTCCCAAGGGTCGTTAAGTCAGGGGTGATCCCAAACTTTTCTTGGGCACCGCCGTAGGAAATACGGAAGCCAGTCATCACTTCATCAAAAACCAGCAAGGCACCATGTTCCTTGGTGATTTCGCGCAGACCTGCTAAGAAGCCACCATCGGGAGGGATAAACCCAGCATTACCGACAACGGGTTCTAAAATCACCCCGGCAATTTGATCGGGATGTTGAGAGAACAATGCCTGGACAGACTGCAAATCATTATAGGGAGCCGTCAAAGTATTTTCTGTAACTGATTTCGGCACACCGGGAGAATCGGGTAGTCCCAAAGTTGCAACGCCAGAGCCAGCCTTGACCAAAAACATATCGGCGTGGCCATGGTAGCACCCTTCAAATTTGATTACTTTCTCGCGGCCCGTAAAAGCACGCATCAGTCTCAGGACTGACATACAAGCTTCTGTTCCCGAGTTCACAAATCGGACGACTTCCACGCTAGGAACGGCATCAATCACCATTTCAGCTAGGACGTTCTCTAATAGGCAGGGAGCGCCAAAACTGGTGCCTTTGTCTAATGCTTCCTTGAGGGCAGTGAGGACTTCTGGGTGGGCATGACCACAAATAGCAGGCCCCCAGGTGCCGACGTAATCAATATACTGATTGCCATCTACATCCCAGACATGAGACCCTTTAACCCGATCAAAGACAATGGGTTGGCCACCAACGGACTTAAATGCTCGGACAGGTGAACTGACGCCACCAGGCATCAATTTTTGCGCTGCGGCAAAAATTTCCTCTGACTTTGTTGTATTAAAGGTGTCAGTAAGCAACGTTTTCTCCTTAGATCAGCTGACTCGCTGAATGGTTAATGGTTGAGGCTTTTTGAAAGGAGCAGAAGGCAAGTTTAGGCTTATGTTCCAATCAACATAGTCTTTCATTTTACTGTCTCATCCTAAACGGAGCAAAACTATCGATGAAACGCCCTTCCAATAACTATTTTGAACTTTAGACTCACGGTCATTGCTTTTATTATTTGGATGTATGAAATTAGTTATTCCTACGAGAAGTCCAATATCTGGCTGCCTGACCCTTTTGTCGGGCCCTTATCTGATCTCACCAAGTGACTCTAGACTTTAAGGTTTCCATGAGTTTGGGACCAAACCCTGGTAACCGATCTAAGTCAGCTAGTGATGTGAACAGACGTTGTTCTCTAGCCTGAATAATGCGTGAGGCCAATTTTGGTCCTATACCCGGAAGGCTTTCTAATTCTTCTTGATTGGCTGTATTCAAATTAATCAGTAATGAAGGGTCTGAGGGAGTGGGTTGTTTTTTGAGGGCAGCGGGAGCAGGTCGCGAAGCGGGGGCTAGTTGCTCTCCACACTGCTGTTGATGATCTTTGATTTTTTGCTGGAGGAAGGCAGGAATTCCCAAACGACTGTTGGTATAAAGTCGCTCAAATTCTCGCTGATAATGGGCTGCGACTTGTGGATGTGTGATCGTTAATAAGGTTTCGTCATTTAGACGATTCGCGGCATCAGACCAATTGTGGGACCCAACAATAACGGTGCGATCATCAACAACCCCAAATTTGTGATGGAGCACATCACCTGTAGGTAGTTGGGGAATCCCCACATTTGGTAAAGGTTGAGACCACGGCTGATTTTGAGATTCGGTTTGACAAGTCAAGCTACCCTGGCGCGCGGAACTGAGGGCAATACCCAGCATATCTAGAACTTCGCTATAGCTTCGGTAGGCAAATCGAGAATCTACTAATGCCCTCAGTGTCACGCCCTGCTGATGTTTGATGGCGAGTTGATTGGCTAAAGGCTGTTCTGAAAAGACGAACAAAGCGAGGTTAATGTTTTGCTGGGCCTGCGCTAGGGTCTGACCAATCAGGCCATTGGTCGTTTGGGACCAAGGAATTGTGGTGGATGACGGAGAAAATTGAATATTTACAGTTGCCTTGCCCACTTTCAGGGTTTGGGCAGGTCGCCAGGATTTATTAACGCCAAATTTGCTATCCGCTTTTTGACCCGGACCATCCCCCCAAAGCATCTGAAATTCTTGGGTGAATAACTGGGCTAGCAGTTGGCTCTCCATCACCACCAGGGAGTTTGCATTACCCCGACTGTCGGGCTTGTCTAAGTCTCCTAAGAGGCCGGAGAGGGTGAAATTTGCGGTAGTGACCAGGGTGGTGCGACCGTCAATAACCACAAACTTATGATGCATCAGACCACTACCCGCCGAACCATCAGCAGTATCATCAATCCAAGGGATGCCTGCATTGCGAAGGACTTGCAATGCGTCGTACTCATTCATTTCTGACGAACTTAAATCGCCATTATGATTCCGATCTATGAGCCGAATATTTTCTTGGTAGCTTTTTTGTTGACGCTCGTCCATCTGCTCAACTTCAGGAGCGGTGAAGCTACTCCAGGGACGGCTATAGGTATTTTCTAAGATGACTCGGACCTGAATTCCCGCTTGTTGGCGATCGCGTAAGGCTTGTGCAATACGGGGCGATCGCAATTCTTGGATCGCGACATCTACAGTAGACTGGGCCGACTGAATTTGATCGACAATAATAGACTCCAAATCGTCCCCAGGCCGGGTGATCTGTCGGTAAGGATCTGTAAAAGAATTGGCCAGATTCTGGTTCATATACACCTGAATCTGGCCATTCTGAGGGAGAGGTGCGATGGTTTGGATTTGGGGTTGCGATCGCTGACAACGATTCACCCCAATCCCAACAACCCCGAACAATACGGCTGAAGCCAATCCCAACTGCAACCATCGCGACATTGAACTGAACTTAGAAACGGCTAAAGGTGCCGGCCTCCGACTCTTCTAAAACTTGTCTGAGAGAATCAACCACCACTGGAGACTCGATATCAGGATCTCTAAATATGCGGCGCGGCGTAATAGACCGACCATATAAATCTCGATTCTTGCCCCGGTTAAAGCCTAATTTAGAGCCATCAACGGCCACCCCACCAAACAAACCGCTGCTGCGGGAATACGTCAAAATTGGAGACTTACTATAGTCATCCGTCGGATCCACTGCCGCAGCCCCTACTGGCCCTGCGGTACCCGACAC
The DNA here is from genome assembly GCA_937941595.1 of uncultured Acaryochloris sp. Classification (GTDB taxonomy): domain Bacteria; phylum Cyanobacteriota; class Cyanobacteriia; order Thermosynechococcales; family Thermosynechococcaceae; genus Acaryochloris. The sequence goes on from CALDHF010000151.1 coordinate 8,165, forward strand.
ACTGCCGCCAATCTCGAAAGAAGAAGAGAGTACTTCGTTGACGGTTTCGCGATTGGGAAATACGAGCACAATATCGCTAGACTTCGCCCCGATTTGCAGGCCAAAACTACCCCCCGTAATATTGATAAACGCAGGGTTACTCCAAGACCCATCTTCTTGACGCAACATCATCACCCCGGTCCCCCGACGACCTCCAAATAAGAAGCCCGCCTGAATCACTCCGGGGAAGATCGCAATCCCCTGACTTTGTTCCAACAGCTCTGGCGGAATTTGGGTTTTGGGATCACTTAGAATCTCTTCTAAAACATTATTGGCTGAGTAAATAATCTTTTCGGCACTGGCTTGCTTCTGCACATCCGAGGCTGCCATCGTGGGCATACTGGTGGTGACTAAGAGCACTGCTGTGACTGGCAAAGCCACCATAGAATTGAGTTTCATCACTATCTCTCCCTGGACAAGACGATCACAAGGGTTACGACCACGAATTTGTCGGAAAGTTTCAGCACGGCCATCGAGGAACATACCTCTAGAATGCTGACTCGGCAACCAGATAATCAATTTCATCGCCGATAAGAGGACAAACCGGGTGCAAATTCCTTATTTTCTAGCCATTGAATAACACCGAAATCATAAAATAGCAAGGATTTTGAGATGAAACTTGTTATTTAAGGGGCATCCTTACCCTCAACACTCACCTTCATTCCCCAACCTAAATGCGTCCTCTTTTCAAAAAATTGCATTGTCAGCCATACCCATGGCGAGCTTGGTTGAGTTTGATCACGGTTATGC